>JADHNH010000061.1 GCA_016779605.1 Nevskia sp.
CCGGCGGGTTCCCCGGCTTGCCGAACTTCTGGCGCAGCGTGGGCTTGTGCACCTTGCCGGTGGCGTTGCGCGGCAGGGCGTCGACGAATTCGACGAAGCGCGGCAGCTTGTAGCGCGCCAGGTTTTCGCGGCAATGGTCGAGGATCTGCTCGGCGCTGAGCTGCTGGCCGGGCTTGACCGCGATGATCGCCTTGCCCACCTCGCCCCAGCGCTCGTCGGGCACGCCGATCACGGCCGCTTCCGCGAGCTGGGGAATCTGGTAGAGCACGCTTTCCACCTCGGCCGGATAGACGTTCTCCCCGCCCGAGATGTACATGTCCTTGGTGCGGTCGACGATGTAGTAGTAGCCCTCTTCGTCGACGCGCGCGGCGTCGCCGGTATGCAGCCAGCCGTCGGTGAACGAGCTGCGGTTCGCCTCCGGGCGGTTCCAGTATCCGGGCGTCACGTTGGGGCCGCGCACCCAGAGCTCGCCCATCTGGCCGCGCGGCACGTCGTTCCCGGCCTCGTCGACGATGCGCGTTTCGGTGTGCAGCAGCGGCTTGCCGGCCGAGCCGATCTTGCGCGCCGCGTCGCGCCGGCCCAGCGCCAGCACGCCGGGGCTGGTCTCGGTCATGCCGTAGCCCTGGATCAGGGTCACGCCGCGCGCGAGCCAGGCCTCCAGCAGCGGCACCGGCATCGGCGCGCCGCCCACGCCGGCCACGCGCAGCCTGGACAGGTCGGTACGCCCGAAGTCCGGGTGCTGCAGCATGAATTGGTAATGCGCCGGCACGCCGAAGAAATGCGTGAGCGCCACCGCCGGGTCGGCGATCATGCGCAGCGCCTCGCCGGGATCGAAGGCGCGCGACACCAGCACCCGGCCGCCGGCATGGAACACCGGGTTGGAATAGCAGTTGAGCCCGCCGGTATGGAACAGCGGCAGCACCGCCAGGAACACCGACGTGGAGCTCACCTCGGCCGGGCCGCCGAGGTTCACCACGTTCCAGAAGGTCATGCCGTGGGTGATCATGGCGCCCTTCGGGTGGCCGGTGGTGCCCGAGGTGTACATGATGGTGGAGACGTCGTCGTGGGTCACATGCTCGTAGGCGGCCGGCGGCTCGGCGCCGGCCAGCGCGTGCTCGTAAGCGCTGTGCGCGCCGCCGCGCTCGAGCAGCTGCAGGCCGGGCACGGCCGGGCGCAGCGCGGCGGCGGTCTGCGCAAACTCGGCGTCGTGGATCAGCACGCGCGGCGCGGCGTCGCCGACGATGAAGCTGAGTTCCGGCACGGTGAGCCGGTAGTTCAGCGGCACAAAGATCGCGCCCAGCCGCGCGCAGGCGAACTGCAGCTCGAACACGTCGGTGCAGTTCTGCGCCAGGATCGCGGCGCGGTCGCCGCGGCCGACGCCGGCGCCGCGCAGCCAGCCGGCAAGGCGGCCGATGCGCCGGTCGAACTCGCGGTAGCTCAGCGCCCGCTTCTCGTGCAGGTCGACACAGGCCACCTCATCGCCCCAGTTGCGGGCGTGGTGGGCGATCCAGTCATAGGCGCGGACAGCCACGGCGTCGTCTCCGGAATGAAGTGGTCGGTCGGATTCCCGCGGCGCCCGCGCTGGTCGAATCGAGATCGCGCGCACCTGGAATTCCTGATATTGAGATCGCGGCCGGCGCGTGTCAACGCGACGATTCAGAAGAGTCGGTCGATCCGGGCAGACTGACAATCACCGCGATTTCCGCCCGTTTCCCCACCTGCGGCAGCCGGCCCACATTCGCCAACTCGGCCATCTTGTCTGAAAAGTGCGTCCACTCGTTCCAGCCTGTTGCGTCTCCGGGCGGTCACGATCACTTCGGCCCTCACCCGCCCGAGGCTTACCTCGGCGCCGGTTACTATTGACACCATCTTCAATAATGTGCACGCTGATTGCGCAGCCTCGCTGTCGAGGCGCCTGCTTGCCATACGACGCCACAGCTTTTCGGGACAGGTCGTTGGAAGCGCATCCGGACCCAGGGAATCCGGCCGGACGCGAAGAGCTGCGGCTGACCGCCGGCTTTCACGCAGGAAGCGATCCACGAACGAGAGACGCCATGTCGACATCCATCCGCACGCCCGCCAAGCATGTCGCGTTTCGATACTTTACCCCGGCCAAGCGCCGCGCCACGCAGTACGAAGAAGTCACGATGCACGTGCAATGGTCGCCGAAGAACTACGCGACCCAAGGCTATTTCAACCACGACGTCAACGACCGGCCGCCGTGGTCGGACGACTCGACGCTTCTCAAGGCCGCGGATTGGTGGGGCTATCGCGATCCCGGGGAGGACTGGTTTCGGCCTTTCGTCGATCGCCAGGCCGCGATCGAGCAAGCCATCGAGCTCGCCATCGCCGGCGCCAGGCGCTCGGACATGTTTGGCGACGTGGCGCCTGAATGGATCAGGTTCCTGTCGACCCATTATGCCGCCTGCCGTTATCCGGCCTATGGCCTGTTCATGTGCATGTGCTACGTGCAGCGCGAAGCCCTGTCCGACGTGGTTTCCGCGCCGACCGTCTTTCAGGCCATGGAGAAGGATCGGCACGCGCAGGATATCGCGCTGTACTGCATGGAACTTGAATCTCTGATTCCTGGATTCTCCGACGCCGGCGCTGAGAAGCTGTGGATGGAATCGCCGGTGTGGCAGCCGGCCCGGCGCCTGATCGAGAAGCTTCTGGCCTGCCGCGACTGGGGCGAAATCAACCTGGTGGTCAACCTGCTCGTCGAGCCCCTGCTGTCCACCTTGCTGACCCGGGAGCTGGTGCTCCGGTTCGCGCCCCGCTTCGGGGATTCGGTGACCCCGGTCATCGAGCAGGGCGCCGAAGCGGACCGCGAGATGCGTCTGGCCAGCGCCAAGGAACTGGTGCGCTTCCTGCGCTCCCAGGACGCCGCCAACGATGCCGTCGTCAACCGGTGGGTCGCCGATTGGCTGCCGGAGGTGCGCGCGGCGGTGGAGGCATTTGCCCCGGTGTTCGCCGAGCTTGGCGCGCCGCCCGACCGCCCCGCCGAAGTGGCGGCAAGGCTGTTCGGCAGCTGGAAGGCCCTGCTTGCCGAGCTGCGGCTCGACTTGCCGGACGGCGTGCACTGGAGCATCCGGTCATGACCCATGCAGGCTTGAAAGTGTCGCACAAGGTAACGGCGAAGCTGATCAACGGCGGCGACGCCGAGGCCGTTGTCGCGGTGATGCTGGCGGCGAATCCATCGGCAGTCGTCAAGGACTATGGCTCTTACCTGAGCCTCGAGAACGAGGGGCCGCTGTTCTTCAACCTTGCCGACATCGGCGAGGAGTTGGGCCGCAAGTACGACGTGCCGGCGTTTCTGACCATCCTGGCCAGCTATACCGGGCAAATCGACGTCCAGGACGATACCGTTTCGATCGCGGAAATCGCCGGTTGAGCTTTCACACAATAATTCGCAGCGAGGAGATCCTTCAATGTCAATGCAGATCACCAGGGCCTACGATCGCGTCAAGGCGATCGACTGGGAGCCGAGCTACATCGGCAAGGATCAGAAATACGTCGAAAGCACCCGCTTTTTCCTGAAGGGTCTCAAGCCGGTGGACCCCTTCAAAACGTTCCTGCGCGAATACTTCAAGATGGAGCAGGAAAAAGAGAATCGCCACTACTCGGTGCTCGAAGCTTCCAGCCGCCTGCACTCCGGTCCGCCGGATGCACGCTGGATGGAGTCCATGAAGTTCATCCTGAGCAACCTCGCCACCGTCGAATATGCAGCCGGGCGGCAGATGGGGCGCATGGCCAGATCGGTGGCGCCGATGGAGCTGCGCCAGGGTTACATGATGCAGATGCTCGACGAGATGCGGCACACGCAGCTCGAAATGAACAACATCCGGCAGAACATGCGGACCTGGGAGGACCCCGCGGGCTACGATATCGCGCTGCGGGGCGCCGGCAACAACGTCGGCGCCGGCCTGTTCCGGGCGATGATCGAGGACGTGACCACCTGCGATCCGGTGGAGACTTCCATCGGCCTGCAGATCTTCATCGAGACGGCTTATTCCAACGTGTTCTTCGTCGGAATGTCGGCGGCGGCGGCGGCACATGGCGACAACACGCTCGCCTCGACCTTGCTGACGATCCAGTCGGACGAGTCCAGGCACATGGCCAATGGCTGGGCGACGCTGGTCACACTGCTGCAGGATGATCGCAACATCCCGCTGGTGCAGCAGGCGCTGGACAAGTGGTCCTGGCGGACGCACGTCAGCTTCGGGCTGGCCAACGCCCTGTCCCAGGACTATTTCACCAAGAACCGCACCGAGTCGGCCAAGGAAGCGGCCATGCGCTGGGTCTACGACGAATTCTTCGGCGGCTTCTACCAGAAGCTCGAGCGCTACGGCATCAAGCCGCCGCCGCGCATGGAAGAACAGATCGCCGAACTCGACAACCTCTCGCACTCCGCGGCGGTGTACGTCTTTGGCGCCTGGCCTTTCTTCTATCACCGCGCCGACCCGATGACGGCGGCCGACATGGACTGGCTCGAAAAGAAGTACCCCGGCTGGCACGGCCGGTTCGGCTGGTTCTGGGACAGCTACGCAAAATGCACCGATCCCAACGACCGCGCGATCGTCCTCAAGGAACTGGGCGGCCTGCCCAATTTTTGCGAGGTGTGCCAGCGGCCGCTGATTTTCCCGACGCCGCAGGCGCACAGCGGACGTTCGCGCGTGCACGCCGGCAAGAACCACATCTTCTGCTCGGCCGGCTGCGAGGAGATTTTCGTCAACGACCCGATCCATTACCAGGTCGGCAAGAGCTTTTACGACCTCTACCACGGCTGCACTCTGGCGGAGGTCGTCGAGCACATGGGCTATATCCGCGACGACGGCCGCACCTTGATGGGTCAACCGCTGCTGCGGCAAAACAGGATGTGGACCGTCGACGATCTGCGCCGCTGCGATTACGTGGTGCAGCGTCCGGCGCCGCCTCCCCCGGCCGATGACGTCAAGCCGGTCCAGGAGACCGCAGGAGGGGCAGCGCATTGAGGCATTCGGTCACGCTACAGCCGTTCGGCCTCAGCTTCGACTGCGCCGCCGACGAAACGATATTGGCCGCGGCCCAGCGCTGCGGCATCACCCTGCGCTACGGCTGCAAGCACGGCAAGTGCGGCAGCTGCAAGGCCAGGATCGCCGAGGGCATGGTGGACCAGGAAGGCGCATCGGAAGCGGCGCTCACCGGCTACGAGCGCGACGCCGGCCTGGCCCTGCTGTGCTCGGCCTATCCGGTCGAGGACGTGGTGATCGAGCTGGCGGACGGCTATCGCGAGGAAGAGCTTTCATCCGGGCCGCCGATTGCGGAGTACTCGGCCAGGCTTTCCGGGCTTCGGAACCTCACGCAGGATATTGTGCTGGTGCGGCTGGATCTGCAACAGCCGCCGGCGATGGCCTTCAACAGTGGCCAGTACGTCGAAATCGAGGTGCCCG
Organism: Nevskia sp.; assembly: GCA_016779605.1. GTDB lineage: Bacteria > Pseudomonadota > Gammaproteobacteria > Nevskiales > Nevskiaceae > Nevskia. Next base: position 5,430 of record JADHNH010000061.1, read on the forward strand.
GAACCGGCTCCTGGCGGGCGTTTTCGATGGCCAATCCTGCCGGCGACGATCGCCACGCGGATCTGATGATCAAGCTTCTGCCAGGCGGCGTCGCGTCCGAGTACCTGCGCAGCCGGGCCCGCATCGGGGACACAGTTGCGCTGCGCGGCCCCTACGGGCAATTCTGCCTGTCGCTGGGCACGGCGCCGATCGTCATGGTGGCCGGCGGATCGGGCATGGCGCCGATCGCCTCGATGCTGGGCTGGCTCGCACGACAGGGATCCAGGCGCCCGATCACGTTCTACTACGGCGCGCGGTCGGTGCGCGACCTGTTCTGGGGCGATGAGCTGCTGGCGCTGCAGCAGCAGTTGCCGGCATTGCGTTACCTCCCGGCGCTATCCGAATCCGGGGCCGACGACGGCTGGACCGGCGAACGCGGCCTGGTCACCGAGGTGCTGGAGCGCGACTGCGGCAACTTGCGGGGCGCCGAGGCTTACCTGTGCGGGCCGCCGCCGATGATCGACGCGGCGATCGTCGTGCTGCGGGCCAAGGGCATGTTTTCCAGCCGGATCCGGTTCGACAAGTTCGTCAGCACCGGGCCAAACGGCTAGAAGCAGGCACCGCTCGCCCGGAGCCGCCAGGCAAGTGCATCGCCGTAAGCCGCGAAGCGGCGACGGCGGTCCAGATGCCGGCCCATCGGCCGGACGCTTTGCTGGACCCCCTGCGCGAATGGCTCGGGTGGACGTGCCGGGCTGTTAATTGCGGCGGCGACCGCCGAGCCTATGGCGGCAACGCCGCGCAGTCGCGCGCTTTGACCACCGCCGCCACGGTATCGTATGCTTTCATACCATTCGTTGCCCAGCCCTTGCGCGCTTGCCTGACCGAGCGCTTTTTCTCCTCGATCGCATCGGCAGACAAAGGGCGTTATCTTTGGCCAATCAATTCCTAGCTGAGCGGCCGAAATCCTGGTATTCGGTGCGCAGGGCGGCGGCCGCGTCCTTGCATATCCGATTGCCCGGCTCGCTTTTTTTGTGAAGTACGCGCCGATGGCATCGCGAAGCGGCATTCGTCGCCAGGGAATGCCCGGTCGGGCCTTGCGCGCATCTTGGGGCGGCAACCCCTCAAGAATCAGCGATTGCCGCGGATCGTGCCAAACGAGACGACAGTGAAGAAACCGGCAAAGAAGCCTATCGAGACAGAAACTGCGCACGCCCCTTCACCCCCGGCCGGGAAGAGGGCGCGCGCACGGCGCCTGGCCCCGGAGGAACGAAAATCGCAGATTGTGAAATCTGCCTTGAAGGTGCTGGCTCGGCGCGGCATCGGCCACACCAACCACACGGAAGTTGCGGCGGAAGCCGGCATATCGCTGCCGGCGGTTTTTTTCTATTTTCCGACGCACGAGATGCTCACCGAAGCGGTTCTTGCGGAGGTATTCCGCTATTTGATCGACGACCTGGTTATTCCCATGCAAGGTCGCGAGGTACCCGCCCCCTTGTGCATCGAGAACACGCTGCTGGCGCTGTTCGATGCCTTCACCAGCCATCCGGACTACGCCCGCGTCTGGCTCGACTGGAGCACCGCAATCCGCGACCCGAAGACCTGGTCAAGCTATCTGGTCTTTCACAAGCGCGCCTGTGCCATCTTCAAGGCGACCATCGAGCGCGGCAAGTCGGAGGGCACACTGAACCGGAATCTCCATTCGGCCACGGCTGCCAGGGTCTTTGTGGGGCTCGGCCACATGGTGGCGCACATGAAATTTTCGGGGAGTTCCCGTGCGGCGATCGCACGCGTGATGCGCTCGTTGGTGGATGGGTATATCGCAAGCCGGCACTGATCGGCTGAGACGGATTGCGATCATCCGGGCTCGAGTTCCACCACGACCTTGCCGGACGCCCGGCGCTCGGTGAGCAGGCGCATCGCCTCGACGCTGCGGTCAAGCGGCAAGCGGTGGGTGATGCACGGCTTCAGCCGGCCCTCGCCGTACCAGCGCAGCAGCTCCTGCGCCGAGGCGCGAAGCTTTTCCGGCTGCTGCCAGCGGAAATAGCGCAGCGATGACCCCAGCGCGGCGCGGTGCTTGACCAGCAGCCGGTTGGCCGGAATCTGCGGCACGCCGGCGACGAACCCGATCAGCAGGATGCGGCCGCCCCAGCCGAGCGAGGACAAGGCGCCGTCGAACAGCGCACCGCCGACCGGATCGAAGCACACGTCCGCGCCCTTGCCGCCGGTCAGCGCCATCACCCGCTCGGCGAGCGGCTCGGTCGAATAGTTCACGGTTGCGTCCGCGCCATGCGCCACGGCCACGGCCAGCTTCTCCGGCGAGCTGGCGGCGGCGATGACGCGGGCCCCCATCGCCTTGCCGATTTCCACCGCGGTGAGGCCGACGCCGCCGGCGGCGCCGAGCACCAGCAAGGTCTCCTGGCCGGTCAATCGCCCTTGCCAGCGGATCGCCACATGGCTGGAGATATAGGCGATGGTGAAAGCGCCCGCCTCCGCAAAGCTCATTCCGTCGGGGATGAGGTAAGTCTCCGCCGCCGACGCCACGGCGAATTCGGCGAGTCCGCCATGGTCGAGAATCGCCATCACCCGGTCGCCGGGCTTGAAGCCGGTCACCGCCGCGCCGCAGGCGGCGACGATGCCGGCGGTTTCCAGGCCGGGGCTGAACGGCAGCGCGGGCTTGGTCTGGTAGTGGCCGGCCACCATGATCGAGTCCGCATAGTTGACCGCGGTGGCCTTGACCCGGATCAGCACCTGGTCCGCGGCCGGCTCCGGCACAGGCGCCTGGCCAACGGCAAGCTCGTCGACGGCGCCCCATCGGCGGCAAATCAGCGCTCGCATCATGCTGGCCACGCATCGCTCCCCGGTCCGGTCCCGGTCCAAGTGCAGGTTCGCCCGATTATGCATGAGCCGCCGGCGAACGCCGCTGCGCCCGCCCTCACGCGGCGATCTCCTCGAGCCTGCGCCGCGTCGTCGACGTGCCGAATCCGCCGATGACGACGGCCACCACCAGCATCGCCGCGGCAATGAAGGTGAAGACCCCGATCGCGCCATAGGTCTTCAGGCACCAGGCGATGATGAACCCGGAGAAAATGGCGCTGAAGCGGCTCCAGGAATAGACGAATCCCACCGCCTTGGCGCGGATCCGCGTCGGGTAGAGCTCGGCCTGGTAGGCGTGGAACGAGAACGACATCCAGTTGTTGGCCAGGGTGATCAGGATGCCGAAGACGATGACCCCTACCGCGCCCCTCTGCCCGGCGAATGCCAGCCCGAATACGGCTACGGCCAGGGCCGAGCCGACGATCTGCCACTTGCGCTCGAAGCGGTCGGCCAGGCCGATGGCGACGAGCGGGCCGACCGGGTTGGCAATGGCGATGATGAAGGTCCATTCGAGCGAGCGGGTCACGGTGATGCCCTGGCTGATCAGGAATTGCGGCACCCAGCTCGCAAAGCCGTAGTAGCCGATGGTCTGGAACAGGTTGTAGACCATCAGCATGACGGTGCGGCCGCGGTAAGCCCGGCTCCACATCTCGCTCCAGGCGCCGCTGCGCTGCTCCGCTTCGCCCTCCACCGGCCTGGGCGCGGGCAGCGCCTGGCCGGTCTCGGCCTGCACCTGCCGTTCCAGGTCCAGGACGATCCGCCCGGCCTGCGCAAGCTGGCCATGCTGGGCCAGCCAGCGCGGCGATTCCGGCAGCCTCTTGCGGATCCACCACACCGGAATCGCCCCCGCCGAGCCGATCAGCACCACCCAGCGCCAGCCGTCCAGGCCCAGCGGCGCCGTCGGCACCAGCAGCCAGGCCAGCAGGGCGACCACGGGAACCACCGAGAACATCACGCATTGGTTGAAGGCGAAGGCGGGCCCGCGCTGCGTCCTCGGCACGATTTCCGAGATGTAGGTGTCGATGTTCACCAGCTCGACGCCGATGCCGATGCTGGCGACCAGGCGCCACAGGTCGATTGCGAGGGCCGTGTGCTGGAACGCCATGATTGCCGAACCGATCGAATACCAGAGCAGCGAAAACGTGAACACGGCGCGGCGGCCGAATCGATCCGACAGCCAGCTGAAGGCGATGGTGCCGACGAACAGGCCGGTAAACAGCGACGCCACGAAGCTCGCCAGGCTGCCGACCTCGAAGGGGCCGGCGCCCGGCGGCGAGAACAAGCCGCCGTGCGTGAGGCCTGGCCCGATATAGGCGGTGAAGAACAGGTCGTAGAACTCGAACCAGCCGCCCAGCGAGAGCAGCAAGACCAGGCGGCGCACCGTGCGTGACGGCGGCAGCCGGTCGATCCGCGCGGCGACGGTGGCGCTGGAGAGCATCGTCTTCGTTTCCTATGAACGCACAACCACCATGAACACCGCCGGCGTCGACGCCGCGCCGGCCGCTCCGCGGGATTCCCGCGCGCGGCGGCGGCCGGGCTTCAGCCCGGCGCTGCGCAAACGCGGCCGCCCGGCGACAAGCCGCCGATCAGGTATAGACCACCCGCAGGCGGGTCAGCTTGAGGGTCTTGATCAACCACTTGCCGGCGATCTTTTCGTAAGTCTCGTGATAGTGCCCCCAGCCGTGCATGGTCTTGTGCAGCGACCCTTCCGGCCAGAAGATCAGGTCCTCCATCGCGAAGATCGCGCGTGCGCTGGTCGGCGTCACGATTTCGATTTCCGGCATGTGCCCGTGGTGGATGGAAACGGCCGGCTCGACCACGCCGCGCACCAGGGCGACGACTTCGGCGGCGCCGGCGGCCTTCAGTTCGCTGGCGTCCTCGAGCACCGGCCCGTAGTTCACGCTGATGTCGGGCGCGAACACGGCGGCGAATCCGGCCCAGTCCTTCACGTCCATGCAGCGGTAATAGCGCGCCTTCACCTGCTTGATCTCTTCGATTGCCAGCAGGCGCTCTGCATCGGTCATGGTTCGTCTCCTCCAGGTGCACGTCGTAATCGATCGAATTTTGAATGCCCGCGAATCCCCGTCGCGATGCGCTCGCGGCACGCCGCCGGACGTGCCGTGTACGCGCGCGGGATCGCCTGGTTCCTATGCTACCTGCACTAGGCTCCCGGCGGCTGCAATCAGCATCACGGCATTGCCGCTGCCCGATGACTGCACGTACCCGCCATACTGCCTGCCGGCCAGCACCGCGCCCGCGGCGGCCATCGCCCGGGCCGCGCCGAGCAGGGTGGCCAGCGGCCGGCCGTCCATTTCGGCCCGCACCAGGCGGCAGTAGTCGGCAAACCCTGCAACGGCCTCGTCGATGCGGCCGGCCTTGAGCAGGGCGATGAAACGCTGATCGGCCTGCATGCGCTCCGGCGCCGGCCAGTTGTGGCGGCCGCGCACCAGCGCGTGGCTGAGCGCCGAGCTGGCGACGAACACCGCCCGGCGGCGCAGGCGCCCGGCCGTGGCGTGAACGATCTCGCCGGCGCGCAGGCATTCTTCCAGCGTGGACATCAATACCGCGGGCAGCACCACGACCGGCACGTCGCCGCGCGGATCGAGGTACTGCATCGGCACGAACGTCCCGTAGTCCCAGGCGAAGTGTTCCGAGTCGTTGCGCTGCGACGGCACGCCGCCGGCGTTGAACGCCTCGACCAGGGCGCCGGCAAATTCGCTGTCGCCGCGATATTCGTAGGGGCTGCCCGGGATCAGTTGCGGCGCCTCGTCGGCGACGCAAAAGCCCTGGTGCGCCGGCTGGCAGGTCACCGGCCAGTCGAAGGTGGCAACCCAGTGGCTCGACAGGATGATCCACAGATCGGGCTTCAAGGCGGTGCGGATCGCCTCGCCCATGGCGCGCTCGGCAGTCGCCAGGCCCTGCTGGTAGTCCGGCGTGTTCCTGGCCAGGCCCAGGGTCGGCACGTGGGCCGCAATGGCTGCTGCAACGATTCCGCTCATCGCAGGTCCTTGCCGCTACTTCGCCGGCGCCGCGGCGGCTTCCTGGTCCGCTTCGCGGCGGGCGATGTTGGCGAGGATTTCCGCGCCGCGGTTGGCCGCCGAAAGCCCGCGGAACAGGTAGGCCAGGCTGATCACCGCCTGCATCTCTTCCCAGCTGGCGCCGGCGCGGCGCGCGGCGATGCCGTGCAGCGGCGCGGCGTCGTTCAAGTCCATCAGCAGCATGCCGAACAGCATCAGCTGCACCGTCTTGACGTCGAAGCACTTCGGGTACATGGCATGGGCGCGAACCCGTTCCTGCAATTCGAGCAGGTCCGGGTCGAGCGCTCCGGTGACGTTGATGCGCGCCTCGATGCGCGGCGGCACGAAGCCGATCAGATCCTTGTAGATCGCCGAGCGCTCTTCGGCGGAACGATCCTGCGCGGCATAGGCACCGATGCGCCGGCGCACCAGTTCGACATCGATACGAGGGGGCAGCATGGCTTTCTCCTTCAAGCTGATGTCACAGGCAGGACTATATTTTCGCCTGTTGCTTTCCTGCGGCGGCGGCTGCCGCTGATCCTAACCACCCTATTCCACGCCGACAAACGGCAGGCCGACGTAGTTTTCGGCCAGCGACGTGGCCGCCGCGCGCGAGCTCACCAGGTAGTCGAGCTGGGCGCGACGGAAGCGGCGCGTCATCGCGTCCTCGCCGGCGAACTCGTGCAGCATGCTGGTCATGAACCAGGAAAAGTGCTCGCTGCGCCAGACGCGCTTGATGGCGATGGCGCTGTAGCGATCCAGGTCGGTGCGGCTGTTGTGACGGTAGTACCGGCCGAGCGCGCGGGCCAGCAGCGCAACGTCGCCCGCCGCCAGGTTGAGCCCCTTGGCGCCGGTCGGGGGCACGATGTGCGCCGAATCGCCGGCCAGGAACAGGCGGCCGTGCTGCATGGTCTCGCAGACGAAGCTGCGCATGGCGATGATGTCCTTCTTGAAGATCGGCCCTTCCTTCAGCGTCCAGCCCTCGTCGTTGGCCATCCGCGCACGCAGTTCCGCCCAGATCCGCTCATCCGGCCAATCGTCGACCTGGTCGCCGGGCGCGCACTGGAAGTACATGCGCTGCACGGCCGGCGTGCGGGTGCTGACCAGCCCGAAACCGCGCTCGCTGTGCGCATACACCAGCTCCTCGCTGGATGGAGGCGCATGGCACAGGATGCCGAACCAGGCGCAGGGATAGACCTTCAGGTACTCCTGCCGGAGCGCCGCGGGAATGGCCTGGCGCGAGGGGCCGTGGAAACCGTCGCAGCCGCCTACGAACTCGCAGCGGATCTCCCGGCCGGTGCCGTCCCGGGTATAGCGCACCGAAGGATGGATGCCGTCGATGTCGTGCAGGCTGACCGCGCCGGCGCCGAACTCGATGGCGGTGCCGTTGGCCAGCACGGCGGCGATGAGGTCCTTGATGAGCTCGTGCTGCGGGTAGACGGTGATCGACTTGCCGCCGGTCAGCCCGTGCAGGTCGATGCGGTGCCGCCTGCCGCCGAAGGCGAGGCCGATGCCCCTGTGCGCGAAGCCCTCGCGCCGCAGGCGCGCGCCGACGCCGAGCTGCCCGAGCAGTTCCACGGTCGGATGCTCCAGCACGCCGGCCTTGATGGTCCCTTCGATCGCTGCGCGGGTCTGCTGTTCGACGACGATCGATTCGATGCCCTGGAGATGGAGCATGTGGGACAGCAGCAGCCCCGCCGGCCCCGCACCGATGATGCAGACCTGCGTCCTCGTCGCCATGAAAACGCCTCCAGGCAGGTCTTCCCGGCAGCCCCAAGTTTTACGGGGCAACGACCTTGCAATGCGATAGTAAGCGCGGGGATTGCATCGGAAAATGCACGGATCCAGGCAAACCCTGGTGCTTTTGGAAAGTGCGCGCTCAGGCCCGGCGATCGTGCACTTTGCGAAACGCCGACGGCGTCACGCCCTGCCCCCTGGCGAAAAAGCGCGAGAAATACGCGGGATCGCGGAAGCCCAGCGCGTAGCAGATGCCGTTCACGTCGAGGTCCGAATAGGCCAGCAGGCGCCGCGCCTCCAGCAGCAGGCGGTCGTGAATCAGGTTCTGCGCGCTGCGCCCGGTCTTGCCGCGGCAGCAGGCGTTGAGCTGCACGCTGGATACGCCGAGCGCGGCGGCGTAGAAGCGGACCGGCCGCCATTGCCGGAAATGCCGCTCGACCAGCTCCTGGAAGCGGTCGACACGCTCCCTGAACCGGTCGTGCCCGGCCAGGCCCGCCCTTGCGCTGGCGAGGCGCGCAAGCAGCACCAGCACCTGCGTCAGGATGGCGAGCAGCACGCTCGCCCGTCCCGGACGAGACGCCGCGAATTCCTCGCCCAGCCGCCGGAAATGTCCGCTGAGCTGAGCCAGCTCGACCGATCCGGCGTCCAGCGGATGGCAAAGCGCGGACTTCAGGCCATTGCCGAGTTCCGGAGACAGGGCGAGCAATTCGCCCAGCAGGAATTGCGGCACGCTCACGACATGGCCGACCAGGCCGGGGGCAAAGGAAAAGCCGTGCACCCAGCGTGGCGGGATCAGCACGATGCACGGCATCGGCAGTGCTTCGGTGACGGTCTCGACGGTCATCGCCGCCTGGCCGTGCTCGAGCAGCAGCAGCTGCAGCAGGTTGTCGTGGCTGTGCGGCGCGATGGTCCAGCCGTGCAGGGAACTGCGCGCGGCGATCGTTTCGTAGTGGAGCGGATCGGCCGTCGGCCAGATGTCCTTCTCGCCGAACAGCTTGTAGACCGGAACTGCGGGCGCGCCCGTCGGCATGGTCAAACGGCCTGGTCGCACAAGCTAAAGATATGCCGCGCCGGCCAGCCGCTTGCAGGCACCGCCGCGACCACAGGCGCGTGCCTGCGCGGCGCTCATGCCCCCAGCCCGAGATTGCCCGGCGACAGCAGGCCTTGCGGATCCAGGCCGCGCTTGATCGCCTCGAGCACCTGGAAGTACTCCGTGCAGGCCCGCACCTGCGGCGCCCACAGCTTGCCGCTCTTGTAGGGGACGCAGCCGGCGGCCACCAGCGCGTCGGCCGCGCCGGCAATGGCTTGGCGCATGGTCTCCCACTCGTGGCGCTCGTCGTAAAACGCCAGCACGCCGCCATGCAGGCCGCGGCGGCAGACGACGCTGGCCGCGCCCCAGACGAACGCCGGCCAGCGCTTGCGCTGCTCCTCGACCGCGGCGCAAAACACCGCCAGGCGGTCGCACGGCAGCGAGCTCATCAGGATCGCACAGCGCGAGCGCCCGAAGTAGCCGGCGAAGGAATACCAGTAGGTCTCGTCGTAGCGCAGCTTGCGGAAATAAGCCTCGTCGAACGCGGCGAATTCGTCGCCGCCTTCCTCGCCCGCCAATGCGGCCAGGCGCGCGCGGTCGGCATCGATTTCGCCTGGCGCGCCGCCGAGGTCGAACGCCACGCAGAAGCCGGGCCATGCGGCGACGGTGCGGGCCGGCTGCGCCGCGGTCACGCGCGCGCGCACCGCTGCGCCCTCGTATCCCGCCGCGTACCAGACGTTGCGCGTCAGCTCGCAGCCCTGCACCGCGGCCAGGAACCGGCCGGCGGCGGCCGCATCGGGCAATCCCAGGCAGAAGCTGGCGCGCGCCGCCGGCGCCGGGTAAAGCCACAGGCACACGGCCGTCACCACGCCGAACGTCGCGTCGCTGCCGAGGAACAGGCCGGTGAGGTCCGGCCCGATGCAATAGCGCTGGAAAAAGCCGGCGCCGTGGCACGCCGCGCTGCCGGTGCGCAGGCGGGTGCCGTCGGCCAGCACCGCTTCCAGGCCGGCGACGCAGTCGCCCATGCTCTGGTGGCGCGCAGAGCCGGTGCCCAGCGCATGCGCGGCGACCGCGCCGCCCACCGTCGCCGCGGGCCCCGTCAGCGGTACGATGCCGACGGTCTGCCCATGCGGCGCCAGGACCTCGAGCAGTTCGGCGAAGCGGATGCCCGGCTCGACGACGACGATGCCGCGCGCAAGGTCGAGCTCCAGCACGCGCGCCATGCCCGCCATGTCGATGACGAGGCCGCCGGCATGCGGATTGGCGCCGCCCGCGTACATGGTGCCGCCGCCACGCACGTAGACCGGCTGGCGCGCGCGCGCCGCCGCGGCGACGAGGGCGGCCACCTCCTCGGCATTGGCCGGACGCGCCGCCAGCGCCGCGCCGCCGGGCGGCACCACCGAACAGTCGCGCTGGTAGGACAGCAGGTCGATCGGGTCGTCGAACAGCGCCACCCCGCCCACCGCGCCGGCAAGCGCCTGCACCCAGTCTGCGCCGCTCATTGCGGCTGCGCTCCGGCGCCGGACCGCCGCGGCGTCAACGTGCAGTGGGCCTGGACGAACTCGGCAAAGCCGTAGACCGCGCACGCGGTTCCCCGCGCCGCCTGGCGCAGGTGCGCCGCACAGCGCGGGTCGACGGTGACGGCGATGTCCCCGGCGGGCAGCCGCGCGCGCGCCATGCGTGCCGCCGCCTGCGGCTGGATCCGCGGCATGCCGCCGGCGGCGCCGCAGCACAGCGCGTACGCCGACGGATAGCCGGCGTTGCACGCTTCGATGCCCAGCGCCGCGAACAGGGCGAGCGCCGCGTCCTCGTCGGTGGCCGGCGCGCCCCGGGCGGTGCGCTTGAGCTGGCAGCTTTCCAGCAGGTGCACGCGCAGCGGCCGCCCGAGGCCGTCTTTGATCTTGACTGCGACCGCGCCCGATTGCACGGCGCTCCACAGCCAGCCCGGCAGGCCGGCGGACTCGACTCCCGCGGCTTGCGCCAGGTGGCGGCGGCATTCGCAGCCGGCGACGACCGCCGGCGCCGCCGGCGCGCGCAGCGCCGCGGCTGCGGCGGCCGCCAGCGCATCGGCTTCCCGCGCGCAGCCGAGCTCGGCCAGGGCGGCGCCGCAGCATGCCGCGGGCCCCAAGGACGGCGCGGCCCCGGCCTGGGCCAGCAGCGCGTGGCCGGCACGCGCCTCCGCGGCATCGGCGACCGCCGCACAGCCGGCGAAGTACGTCACCGTGGGCGCGCCGGGTGCGGGCGCCAGGCCTTCGGCCCAGTTCTCCCGCGCGCCGCGCGGCGTGCCGTACGGATTGCCGTCCCGCACGATGTCGGCGCGGGCGGCGCCGACGGCCTCCGGCACGCAGCCGGCATTCACCAGCTCGCGGCGCAGGGCCTGGCCGATCGACGCCGGCCGCAAACCGATGGGACAGGCGCTCTCGCAGTTGCCGCAGGTGGTGCAGGTGAAGACGCGCGTGGCCAGGGCATCGCCGTCGAGCGGCACGCCGTCGAGGATCGCGCGCGCGGCTTCGATGAAGCCGCGGCCGGAGTACCCCGGTGCGCGCGTATGCTGCTGCATGGTCGCGCACACATGGTTCAAGCCGCGTTCCGGCCACACGGCGTCGACGCAGTAATTGCAGCTGGAGCAGTGATAGAGATCGCGCTCGTAGCGCTGCACGAATTCCGGCGAAAGACTGGCCAGCAGCTTGGTCATGAACCCGGCGTTCTCCTGCCATTGCGCGCCGGGCGGCATCGCCCCGGACATGGCTAGTTTATCGTCAGAGCCGGCGCCTGCGGTGCGGCCCGCAGGCGCCGCACGTGACCGCGGGCCGGGGTTCGGGCGCCCCTTCTCCGGTTCCGGCCGCCGCGACACCGCCTGGCGCCGCCGGCAGCGACGGCGCCTGCGACACCAAACACACCCCTATATACAATGAGTTATGCAGATCCCGTGTAAAGGGACGTTCGGCGATTCGGGCGACCGCAACCGGCGATGCGCGGAAGTGCCCGGAGACTCCGGCGTCCCGCCCGCGGCCGGCGATTGCAATGCGCATGACCTCGCTGCTATGAATGCTCCCACCAGGTCCGGCGGCTGCACCCAGCCGCCGCCATCTCAAAGGGGGAAATGCGTCCGTTTACGCCGCTGCGGGCCGCGCCGGCGCGCAGCCCGAACCAAGCTGGCCGGCCACCTACAACGGACATCGACGACATGAGCCAGCCTCAGCGCGCGCTGCTGGATGAATGGGTGAAGTACGTACCCGAAGTCATCTTGCAGCGACTGATATCCGAAGGGCGCCCCGAGCGCCCGACGCTGGAAGTGACGAACTGCGCCGTGCTGTTCGCGGATATCTCCGGGTTTACTCCCCTGACCGAGACTTTTGCGCGCCAGGGGCCGGCCGGGGCCGAGCGGCTGACCAGGATCCTCAACGATTTTTTCGGCCGCGTCATCGAGGTCATGCGATTTCACGGCGGCGATATCGTCAAATTCGCCGGCGACGCGATCACCGTGCTGTGGCGCGAGGAGGCACGGGGCGAAGACGGGGTGGACGTGACGCAGCGGGCGGCGGCCTGCGCCCTGCAGATCCAGTCGGCGATTGCGGGCTACAGCGCCGAGGGGCACAGCCTGTCCCTGAAGCTGGCCATCGGCGCCGGGCGCATCGCCGTGGTCCACATCGGCGGGGAGCTGAATCGCTGGGAGTTTGCGATTTCCGGCCAGCCGATGCACCAGGTGGCGGCCGCCGGCCACCTGGCGGAAGCCAACGACATCGTGGTGTCGCCGGAGGCATGGTCGCGCATCGCCGGTTTCGCCCGCGGCGAGGCGCTGGAAGACGGACACTTCCGGCTGACCGCGCTCGACCGCGCGCTGGTTCCCGGCGGCGCCGCGGAGCTGGATATCCCGGCGCGGCTGGAAGAAGCGGTGCGCGCCTACCTGCCGGCCGCGGTGACGCGGCGCATCATGGCCGGACAGACCGACTACATCGGCGAATTGCGCACGCTGACGATCCTGTTCATCAACCTGCCCGACATTCACTACGACACGCCGCTGGCGGTGGCGCAGGACGCCATGCGCGGCTTGCAACGCGCCCTGTATTTCCCCTTCGAAGGCAGCATCAACAAGCTGTCGGTGGACGACAAGGGCGTCACCCTGGTGGCGGCGTTGGGCCTGCCGCCTTTTTCCCACGAGGACGATCCCTCGCGCGGAACGATCGCCGCGCTGGCGATGCAGTCCGCACTCAGGCAGCTTGGCCTGAAATGCAGCATCGGCGTCACCACGGGGCGCGTCTACGCCGGCGCGGTGGGCGCCGAACGGCGCCGCGAGTACACGATCATGGGCGATCGCGTAAACCTCGCGGCGCGCCTCATGCAGAAGGCCGACGGCGGGGTGCTGTGCGACGCCGAAACCTACGGCCGCGCGCGCGACGACGTCGCGTTCGGCCCCGCGCAGGAGATCAGGGTCAAGGGCAAGGCCGAGCCCCTGACCGTGTACGCACCGCTCGGCCCGCTGCAGCGCGGTGCGCGGCGCGCCGCCCAGGGCGCCAACTCCAGCCTCATCGGACGCGGCGCCGAACTGGCCGCGCTGGTCGACCGGTTGCAGCAGGTGGTCGGGCACGGCGGCACCGCGGCGGTGGTGATCGAAGGCGAGGCGGGCATCGGCAAGTCGCGGCTGCTCGAGGCGTTTATCGAGCAGGCGCGCGAGCAGCCCGTGCGATTGCTGCTCTCCGCGGCCGATGCCATCGACCAGACCACCGCCCACCTGGTCTGGCAGGAGCTGCTGCTGCAACTGCTGCAACTGGAGCAGGTCGCACCGGAGCAGCGCACGGACCAGGTGCTGCGGATACTGGGCAAGGATGCCCAGGTGGTGCCGTTCCTGCCGCTGCTCAATCCCATCCTCAACACGGATATTCCGGAGACCGGGCTCACCCGCGAGATGAGCGCCGCGGTGCGCGCCGGCAACCTGCACTTCCTGGTGACGCGCCTGCTGGCCTACTCGGCGGCGCGCAAGCCGCTGCTGATCGTGGTGGACGACGTGCACTGGATGGACTCGGCGTCCTGGGCGATGCTGCTGGCCGTGTGGCAGCAGGTTGCGCCGCTGATGCTGGTTGCAATGATGCGGCCGATGGGCGCAGGCGAACCCGCCGAGCTGGCGACCCTGCTGCAGGACGCCGCGACGCGGCGCATCGTGCTCGACCGCATTTCGCCGGACGAGACCGTGCTGCTGGTGGCGCGGCGGCTGGGCGTGGCGCAATTGCCCGACGCGGCCGGCCGGTTCATCCGCGAACGCGCCGAGGGCCACCCGTTCTTCGCCGAGGAAATCGGCTACGCGCTGCGCGACGCCGGCCACATCGAGATCCGCGACGGCGTCTGCACCATGCGCAACGCGCAGGGGCTCGACCAGGCCGACCTGCCCGGCACGGTCGAGGGCATCATCACCAGCCGCATCGACCGCCTGGCGCCGGCCACGCAGCTGACGCTGAAGATCGCCAGCGTCATCGGCCGCACCTTCGCCACGCGCCTGCTGCGCGCCGTGCTCCCGCCCACCCAGATACTCGACGACCTCGGCGAGCACCTGCACGTACTGCGGCGCCTGGATCTGACGCCGCTCGAATCGCCGGCGTCCGACGAGCTCTACCTGTTCAAGCACATCGTCACCCAGCAGGTGGCGTACGCGCTGATGCTGCAGGAGCAGCGCGCGCAGCTGCACCGCGGCGTCGCCTTGTGGTACGAGGAGCAGTTCAAGGCCGACCTTGCGCCCTATTACTCGCTGCTCGCCCACCATTGGTCGCAGGCCCAGGAACAGGACAAGGCGATCGTCTACCTGAGCTATGCGGCCGAAAGCGCCTGCGCCGCCAACGCCAACACCGAGGCGCTGCGCCTGCTGGACGACCTGGATGCGCGCGTGGCGGCGGCGCCCGCCGAGGCGCCGCTGATGAAGGCGCGGCGCCTGCAGCTGCGCGCCAACGCCAACCACTCGCTGGGCCGCTTGGACGCCACCCGCTCCGCCCTGCGCGACGCCAAGGCGGCCCTGGGCTTCGCCATGCCGGACCGCCGCGGCACGATCGTCCGGCGGATCGTGCGCGAGCTGCTGGTGCAGATCCGCCACCGGCTCCTGGGCGTGCCGCCGGCGCCGCGCGATCCCGAGCTGCGCCGCCGGCTGGTGATGGCCAGCGGCATCTCCGAGCAGCTGGCGCTGGTCTACTACTTCGACAACGACGTGCCGAACCTGCTGCTGACGACGGTGCAGGCGATCAACCTTTCGGAGCGGGCCGGCGAGATTTCGCCGGGGCTGATCCGCGGCTACCTCAGCCTGGCCATCGCGCTGGAAGCCATTCCGCTGCGGGGCCTGGTCGACTCCTACTACGCGCGGGCGATGGCCGCGCTGCGCGAGCAGGACAACCTGGCGATCCGCGCCTGGGCGGAGCTGGCCTTCACCCTGATCGACGCCGGCCGCGCACTCTGGCAATCGGCGGAGGAGCGCACCGCGCGCGGCATGCAGATCAGCCGCCAGCTCGGCGACCAGCGTGCCTGGGAGGAGTTCGCCGCCCTGCTGGAGCTGGTGCGGAACCTCTACGGCCGGTTCGACGAACCGCGGCAGGCGGTGTCCGCCGGGCTGCTCGAATCGGCGATCCGCCGGCAATCGCCGCAGGCGCAGGGCTGGGGTTACGCGCTGCACGCGCTGGTGATGCACCACAAGCAGCGCACCGAGGACATGCGCGGCCTGATCGACGCGTTTTTCGCCCGGGTCGACTGCGACCCGACCTATGCCGACGAAATCAACCGGCTCGAGGCCATTGGCCTGGCCGCCCAGATCGCGGTGCGCGACGCCGACTGGGACAAGGCCAGCGGCCTGCTGCGCCGGGGCGCGGCGATCTTCAAGGCCTTGGGCATACCCAGCACCTTCCGCATCGTCACCGCATCGCAGCTGTATTGCGAAGCGGCGATCGACTACTGGCTGCAGCACCGCGATTCGGCGGAGGCGCAGGGCTGGATCAAGAGTGCGACCGCTTACATTGCGGCGGCATCGAGAAGCTTCACCGTGGTCCGCCCCAAGCTGTACTGGCTGCGCGGCAAGCAGGCATACCTGGCGGGCCGCCGCGCCAAGGCTTGGCGCCTGTGGCGGAAAAGCGAGGCGATCGCCCGGCGGCTGGTCATGCCTTATGACGAGCTGCTGGTGGCGACCATGCGGGCCGAGTTGCAGTCCGATGCGGCGGCGCGCGCGCGCGTGCAGGAGTTGCAGTCGCAGATGGGCACCGGCGTGCCGCTGGAGGTTCGCAGCCTGCTGGCCGCGCCGCGTTGACCCGAGCCGGCGTGAATCGCGAGTAGCGTGCGCCGGCTGCGGGAAGCGCTAGTCCGAATAATTTATGATGGGATCCGATGATGGGGCACAACCGGGCGCGGATGGCGCCAGGCTGGAGCGAGTGTTCATGGTGTTGACCATGCACCGAGTGAAGACAATGCCCGACGTGTGCCCGCTTACCGCGGACGAAGTTCCTTTGCGTTCTATGGAACTGGCGTCAGCACAGCTGGCCGAACGGTCAACGTGCACGTCCTCCCGCTGGGATCTCATTCTGCTGCATATTGCCGATATTCACGCCTTCTCTGGTTGATATTACTAGGTTGCAGCACAACCTCCGCCCATCACAGTCGAGAAGTTACGGCGATGCGGCGACATCGGCATGAGATGCCAGCGCGGCAGCGACCGCCAAAATCATGCTTGCGTCGCTGCGCGTATAGACAGCATCCACGGCCTTCTTATCGCCATGGTGCGCGGGGTGCGTGTAGTTTTTGGCGATGTCGCGCAAAAACTGCAACCGCTCGGCCACGGTCATCTCCTGGCGCGATTTCTGGTACAGCTCAAGGACATTGGCAGTGCTTGCCCGCGCTACGTCGTCAACCGATTCCAGGACGATCCGGCACTTCGCCACGACATCGCTGTAACGGCCGGCCAGGAGCAGCTCCCGCGCCTGGTGTAGTTGCTCACCGACTTTCTTGGAGCCGACCACAGCCAACGGGACCTCGATTAGTATGGTGTTGGAAAAGCCGCTGCTGTTCAACTCTTTGATCCACTCGCTCTGGACGACCACTCCGTGCACCATTTGGTGCGCGGGTTGGGGATCGCCGCCAGGTTTCGCAACCTGCGCGTTGAGCTGCACGGCAAACCGCAAGTCGCCGCCGTTCCGGAGGTTCTCTAACGCCTGGAGTTCCTGAGGACTTAACCGCACCTCGAAGAGGTGATCGATTTTCTGGGGGTAGGTGCCTGCACGGACCGCGATCGGCAAGTCCGTATCGGCACGTCCCAGCCAGATGCTCGGCTGGCCGGTCGGACAAACCTGCGCTTTAGCGTGAACATTGGTGAGCCAATACACCGCGCCATCCGGATAGGCGGGCGTTTCGAACTTCAGTGTGAACGCCAGCAGGTAGTGGCCTAAGCTGGGTCGGATGGACATGCCGCGGAATTCTGCCTGGGCCACCAGCGCTGAATTAAAGGTGAAGGACATTCCGAACTCCGTGCTAGTGTCATGAGTTAGAAGTTCGTTGACAAAACCGTTTAATCGAAGCCAGGATGTCGTCGGCGGATTTTGTCCAAGCGAATGGCCGCGGATTTTTATTGTAGGTATCCAGGTACTGGCGAATTGCGGTTTCCAGAGCC
>JADHNH010000062.1 GCA_016779605.1 Nevskia sp.
CGGCACGTAGCGCAGCTCCTGCAGGCGCGTGATCCACTTGCGCAGCATCACCTCCGAGTCGATGCAGCCGCCGAAGCCGGCCTGGCGCAGCTTGATCGTGGATACCAGCGCCGGCGGCGGCGTGTGCTCGACGCCGTAGGCGAACATGAAGTCGGCGAGCGCGGCCGAGCCGCCGATGAACGCCTTGAGCGAGCGCGAGCTGGCCAGCTGGTAGCGGTCCACCAGCGCGGCCCACTCCGCCTCGCGGCCGTTCAGGTTCTGCAGCAGGGACTGCGGCCGCGGCGGATCGACCCGCATGCCGAAAGACTCGGCGATCATCGGCCAGACGTTCTGCCAGACGATGACGTCGCCGTTGGTGATGTTGAACACCTGGTTGCGCGCCGCCGGGCTCGCGGTGGCCCAGTCGATGGCCTCGGCGATCAGGTCGGCGTCGACGATCTCCAGCGGGAACGCCGGGCCGCCCGGGTAGGACAGGCCGCGGCCGGCCGCGCGCTCCAGCGCGGCGTAGGCGCCGATCACCGAGATGACGCTCAGGTTGCTGCCGACCGGGTCGCCGAAGATGAGCTGCGGCCGCCAGATGGTCCAGCTCCAGGGCCTGCTGGCCTGCTTTTCGGTGATGTAGTCCTGCTGCAGCCAGTAGAAATTCTCGTGCGGGTGGCGCGGGTCGCTTTCGCGATTGGGCGTGGCGATCGCCTTGTCCGGCCAGTCGATGTGAAAGCCGTAGGCCTTGGTGCCCTGCAGCAGCGACACCTGGCTGAGCCCTGAGGCCGCGCGGTCCAGCGGCTCCATCACGTTGACCAGCATCGAGCGGTTGGTCTGCATCTGCTCGCGCGCGCGCCAGCCGCTGACGACATCGCCGGGCTGTTCGTGCACCGCGGCATAGACCAGGTGCGTGGCGTCCTGCATATTGCCGAAGGCCGCTTCGCAGGCGGCCTTGTCGGTGAGGTCCAGCGGCAGGTGGGTGAAGCGCGAAGCCAGGGCCGGATCGAGGTTCACCGGGTAGCGGCGCGATACGCCGACCACCTGCCAGTCCTTCTGCGCCGCGAAGTGCCTGACCGCCGCCGAGCCCACCATGCCCGACGCGCCGACGATGACGATCTTTTGCATGTCCGACTCCTCCATATCCATGCGCCGCATGTGTTTCCGGCTTCTTGCGTGCCGGTAGCGCCGACGATAGCAGAACCGGCGCAATGCGCTCGGCCGATGGATGTAAAGAGAGAGTTAGAGCTGCCTGGTCACATCTCGTTTACGAAACGCGGCTGCACACGAGCCGGCGACGGGTTCCGGCTCAAGGCAGGCGCTGCGCGCCATCCAGCCTGCCGAGCCGGCGGTCGAAGGTGCCAAGCGGCAGGTGACCGGCCTTGCGCGCAGTTTCCAGGACGAGGCAGTCCGAAAAGCCGAGCGAGGGCCGCTCGCGGAACCTCGCCAGGGCCGCCCCGACCACGTCCTCGTCCTGCAAGCTCAACTGCTCGTGCTTGAGCAGCATCTCGACGGCGAGCGCGATCTGGCTGGCCGTGCGTCCGTACACCGCGTCGAGCACCCACAGGGTCTCCGCAAGCACGAGCTGGGATACCCAGGCACCCTTGGAGACGAACCTCTCGGCGGCGTCGAGCTGGCGGGCATCGTCCCGCGCCAGCAGCCGCACCAGCAGGTTGGTGTCAACCGCGCGCATGCCGCTTGCGCATGTAGGCCCTGATACCCTCTTTGACGCCCGCAGCGGCAGCCGGCGGAGGCTCGTCCTGGAACAGGGCGGCATGGACTTCCGCCGAAGAATGGCGCCCGGCCTTGCGCACCGTCATGCACCCGCCCTGCTCGTCCCATTCAAGCACCGAGCCGGGGCCGATTCCCAGGCGCCTGCGGACTTCCGCCGGAACCGAGACCTGCCCCTGCGCCGTCACTTTCGATTGAGCGATCGCCATAGGGCCATATTACCACGGTAATGGACCGCTCTTCGAACGGGCTTCCGCGGCTACATGCGGAACACGCCATAACGCGGCTCCGCGATCGGCGTGTTGAGCGCCGCGGAAATGGCGATGCCCAGCGCGTTGCGCGTGTCCACCGGGTCCAGCATGCCGTCGTCCCAGATCTCCGATGTGGACCAGTAGGCGCTGGACTTGCGCCGGAACTCGGCCACCACCGGATCGCGGATGGCGGCGATCTCGGCCGCCGTGAGCTGCTTGCCGTGGCGGGCGAGCTGGCGGATCTTGACCTCGGCCAGGGTGTTGGCCGCCTGCTCGGCGCCCATCACCGAGATCTGCGACTGCGGCCAGGAGAACAGGAAGCGCGAGTCGAAGGCGCGGCCCGACATGCCGTAGTTGCCGGCGCCGAACGAGCCGTGGCACATCACGGTGAACTTCGGCACCTCCGAGCACGACACCGCCATGATCATCTTGGCGCCGTCCTTGGTGATGCCGCGCCGCTCGTATTCGCGGCCGACCATGAAGCCGGTGATGTTCTGCAGGAACAGGATCGGCGTGCGGTTCTGGTTGCACAGCTCGATGAAGTGCGCGCCCTTAAGCGAGCTGTCGTTGAACAGCACGCCGTTGTTGGCCAGGATGCCGATCTTGTAGCCCCACAGGTGGGCGTAGCCGCACACCAGGGTCTTGCCGTAATTCGGCTGGTATTCGTGGAAGCGGCTGCCGTCGACCAGGCGGGCGATCACCTCGTGCATGTCGAACTGCGCCTTGATGTCGCGCGGCAGCACGCCGTACAGCTCCTGCGGGTCGTAGTATGGCGCTTCCGGCGCCTGCCACTCCACGCGCGCTTTCTCGCGGCGGTTGAACTGGGCGACGATGTCGCGCGCAATGGCGATGGCCTCCTCCTCGCTGGAGGCCGGGTAGTCGGCGGTGCCGGACACGCTGGTGTGCATGTCGGCGCCGCCGAGCTCGTCCACGGTCACGTCCTCGCCGGTGGCGGCCTTCACCAGCGGCGGCCCGGCCAGGAAGATCGCGCCGGTGCCGCGCACGATCACGCTGTAGTCCGACAGCCCCGGGACGTAGGCGCCGCCGGCGGTGCAGTGGCCCAGCACGATGGACACCTGCTGCACGCCCATCTTCGACAGTACGCTCTGGTTGCGGAAGATGCGGCCGGCGTAATAGCGATCGGCGAACAGGTCGGCCTGCAGCGGCAGGAAGCCGCCGGCGGAATCGCACAGGTGCACCACCGGCAGGCGGTTCTCGATGGCGATGTCCAGCGCCCGCACGATCTTCTTCACCGTCAGCGGGTACCAGGCGCCGCCCTTGACCGAGGCGTCGCCGGCGTTGACCACCACCTCGCGCCCGGCGACGATGCCGATGCCGGTGACCAGCGCGGCGCCCGGCACGTCGCCGTCGTAGGCCTCGTTGGCGGCCAGCGAGGAGAATTCCAGGAACGGCGTGCCGGGGTCGAGCAGCAGCTTCAGGCGGTCGCGCACGAACAGCTTGTTCTGCGCGCGCAGGCGCTCCATGTCGCGCTCGGGGCGCTGGTGGCGCGCCCGGTGCTGCATCGCCCGGAACGCCTCGGCAAGCGCGCGGTTGTGCGCGGAGTTGGCCTGGAATTCCGCCGAAGCGCAGTTCAATCTTGACTCAATACGCTTCACGGCGCGTCTCCCTGCTCCGGCCGCGCCATCAGCTCCAGTAGCAGCGCATCCCGGTCGAAGCTCTGCCCCACCGCGAAATGCACAGACTCGACGACGCCGTCGCGTGCGGCGGTGAGGGTCGTTTCCATTTTCATGCTCTCCATCACCAGCAGGGTGTCGCCGCGCGCCACGCTGCTGCCGGCCTCGACGTGCAGGGCGACGATGCTGCCGGGCATGGGCGCGCGCACCTGGTCCTCGGCCGAGCCGTGCGCCTGCGCCGCCAGGCGCTGCAGCGGGTGCTCGTAGCGGAGCGCGTAGCTGTCGCCGTCGAGGTGCACGAATACCTCGTCGCCGCGCACCGCCACCACCGCCGGCTCGCTGCGGCCGTCAAGGGTCAGCACCGCGCTGCCGTCGTCGTTGCGATGCAGGTTAACCGCCAGGCTGCGCCCGCCGACGTGCAGGCGGTACCCCTCGGCGGCGCGCGACAGCCCGAGGTTGTACTCAGCCTCGCCAAGCTTGAAGGCGTGATTCACGTCAGTTGCTCCAGTCGCCGATCGCCGCGTGCAGGTCGGGCACCGCGTCGGCGCCGTCGCGCAGCGGCCGGGTGGACAGCGCCGCCGCGGCCAGCAGCTTGTGCAGGGTGTCGGGCGGCAGCTCCGGCTCGGCGGCGATTTCCGGGTGCGCGTCGAGGAAGCCGGTGTGGATCTCGCCGGCGACGAAAGCAGGGTGGCCGAGCAGCCGGCGCAGGAAGCCGGTGTTGGTCTTGCAGCCGAGCAGCACGAACTCCGCCAGGGCGCGGTCCGCGCGCGCGATCGCGCCGGCCCGGTCGGCGCCGGTGACGATCAGCTTGGCCAGCATCGGGTCGAACGCCGCGGTGACGTCCTGGCCTTGCGCGATGCCGCTGTCGACGCGCACGCCCTCGCCCTCCGGCAGCCGCAGCGCCAGCACCGGCCCGGTGGTCGGCGTGTAGCCGCGCGCGGGGTCCTCGGCGTAGATGCGGAACTCGATGGCGTGACCGCGCGCGCTGATCTGCGCCTGCGAGTAGCCCAGCGGCTCGCCGGCGGCGACGCGCAGCTGCTCCAGCACCAGGTCCTTACCGGTGATCTGCTCGGTCACCGGGTGCTCCACCTGCAGGCGGGTGTTCATTTCCAGGAAATAAAACACGGGGTCGCCGCTACCGGTGCCGAAAATGAATTCCACGGTGCCGGCGTTGCGGTAGCCGGCCTTGCGGGCGATGCCCGCCGCCGCATCGCAGATGCGCGCGCGCGTGGCGGCGTCCAGCGCCGGCGAGGGCGTTTCCTCCACGATCTTCTGGAAGCGCCGCTGCACCGAGCATTCGCGCTCGAACAGGTGCACCACGTTGCCGTGCGCGTCGCCCAGCACCTGCACCTCGATGTGGCGCGGGTTTTCGACGTAGCGCTCGACGTACAGGCGGCCGTCGCCGAAATAGCGCTGGCCCTCGCTGCGCGCGCGCTCGATCTCGCGCGCCAGCGCCTCGGCCTGGCGCACGATGCGCATGCCCTTGCCGCCGCCGCCGGCCGCCGGCTTGATCAGCAGCGGGAAACCCACCGCCAGGGCACGCTGCGCGAAGCTCGCCGGATCGTCGTCCTCGATCGCCGAGGGCGCCACCGGGAAGCCGCCGGCGGCGACGAAAGCGCGTGCGCGCACCTTGTCGCCCATCAGCTCGATCTGCTCGGGCAGCGGCCCGACGAAGGCGAGGCCGGCCGCGGCCACCTTGCGCGCGAAGCCGGCGTTCTCCGACAGGAAGCCGTAGCCGGGGTGGATCGCGCCGGCGCCGCTGTCCAGCGCCGCGCGCACGATCTGATCGGCGTCCAGGTAGGCCGCCACCGGCGTGGCGCCGGTGATTTGCACCGCCTGGTTCGCCGCATGCACCGCCGGCGCGTGGCGGTCGGCGGCGTGGTAAACCACCACCCCTTCCAGCCCGAGGGCCTGCACCGTGCGCAGGATGCGCAGGGCGATCTCGCCGCGGTTGGCGATCAGCACGCGCCCGAACGGCCACCGCCGGGCGCGCTCGCGTACCTGTGCGAAGGCGTTGCCGGCATTGTCGATGGTCATGCGTTCTTCCCCGATGCCGCGGTCAGGCGGCGTTCCATGCGGTCGGCGATCGCCGCCAGGCGCCGCGCCTGGGCCTCAAGGTCCGCTGCTTTCGGCCGTGCGGCGATGCCTTGGCAGACCACCGCGACGACCTGGTCGGCGATGGCGTCGATATCCAGGTCGCCGCGGCCGCAGATGAAGTTCCAGGCGTGATGCTCGATGCCGCCGTAGATCATGTCGCGCAGCAGCGGCAGCGGCAGGTCGGCGCGGAATTCGCCGGCCGCGACGCCTTCGCGCAGCACGTCCACCAGCAACTGCGTGTGGCGCCGGTTCATCGCGTGCAGGCCGGAGCCGCGGTAGTCCGGCTCGGAGCGCACCTCGCGGAACATCAGCCGGCACAGCAGCGGCGCCTGGCGGATCGAGCGCAGGTGGTGCCACACCAGCAGGCGCAGGCGCTGGCGCGTGCCGCGCACGCCGGCCAGGTGCTGCGAATAGTCGCCGAACATCTGTTCGTACCAGCGCTCCAGCACCTGCAGCAGCAGCGCGCGCTTGCTGTCGAAATACTTGTAGACGGTGCCCTCGACCACGCCCAGGCGCGCGGCGATCTCCGCCACCGCGGCGCCTTCGTAACCCTTGCGGCAGAACACCTCGCGCGCGGCCTCGAGGATCTCCTCGACGCGCCGCTCGCGCGCCGCCCGCACCGCCGGCCGCGCCGGCGCCGCGCTCAGCGCCCCGGCCATTGCGGCGCACGCTTTTCCTGGAACGCCGCCATGCCCTCGCGCGCATCCGCGGTGCTGGACATCACCGGCACCATCGCCTGGGCGTATTCCAGCGCGTCGCGCAGCGCCATGTCGCGCATCGCGTTGAACGCCTGCTTGCCCAGGCGCACCGCGGTGGGCGACTTGTCGACGATGCGGCCCAGCAGCCAGTCGAGCTTGGCGTCGAGCTCGGCGCGCGGCACCACGTAGTTGAACAGGCCCATCAGCAGGCCGTCGGCGGCGCTGAACTGCTCGCCGGTCACGCACATCTCCTGCAGCTTGCGCGCCGGCAGCACGCGCAGCATGTACGGCAGGATCATCATCGGCGTGACGCCGATCTTGGTCTCGGGCGTGCCGATGCGGATGTCGTCGGCCGCCACCGCCATGTCGCAGGCGCAGAGGATGCCGAAGCCGCCGGCCATGACGTGGCCGTTGACCCGCGCGATCAGCGGCAAGGGGCATTCCTGCACCGTCTTGAACAGGTCCACGATGTAGTGGCGCGGCCGCGAGAAGTCCACGTCGAAGGCGAAACCCTGCACGTTCTTGGCCAGGTCCGCGCCGGCGCAGAACGCCTGGTCGCCGGCGCCGGTGATCACCACTGCGCGCACCGACGCGTCTTCCGCCGCCTGGCGGATGCCCGCCGCGATGCTGCGCACCACCTGCTCGTTGAGCGCGTTGCGCCGGTCCGGCCGGTTGATGGTGATCCATTGCACCCCGCCGCGGCGCGCAACGATCACGGTTTCGGTATTGGATGTTTCGGTCATGAAAGTCCTCCGGCGGTTTTATGCGTGAGCACGGCTCATTTGACGATATCCCAGGCCCAAATGCGCCAGGATTGCAACGAAAACAGCCTGTGCCAGCTTTTCGTGAGTCGATCTCACGAGTGTAGGCAAGCGCGCGGCCAATCTCAAGCGGGCCGCGGCCTCAGGCACGGGACGGCAGCTTGCCTTCGGCAACGAGCCGCGCCGTCACCAGTTCGGTGAGCTGGTTCTTGGCGATCTTGCCGCCGGCCGAGCGCGGGAGCTCGTCGAGCACTTCCAGCCGCTCGGGCAGCTGGTACCTGGCGATGTTCCGCGCGGCCAGGAACTCCAGCGCCTGCGCCAGGCTCAGCGTCTGCCCGGGCGCCAGCACGACGAAAGCGCAGGCCTGCTCGCCCAGGGACGGGTGCGGCATGGCGGCCACCGCCACCTCGCGCACCGCCGGATGTGCGATCAGCAGCTCCTCGATCAGGCGCGGGCTGATGTTGCGGCCGCCGCGCAGGATCATGTCCTTGACCCGCCCGACGATGCGCACGTAACCGTCCGTATCGATGCTGGCGAGGTCGCCGCTGCGGTAGAAGCCCTGCGCATCGAACGCGGCCTGCGCCGCTTCCATGTCGTTCAGGTAGCCGTAGGACTTGTCCGGCGAGCGCCAGCAGATCTCGCCGGCCTCGCCGGGCGCCACGGCATGCCCCTGCGCGTCGCGCAGCTCACAGGTGCGCCCTTCCAGCAGGCGGCCGACGGTGCCCATCCGCTTGTCCGGCGGATCGTCGATCGAGGTCATGCAGGGCACGCCGCCGTCGGTGGAGCCGTAGACCGACTGCACCCGGCAGCCCATCAGTTCCTCGATCCGCCGCGCCACCTCCAGCGGCAGCGGCGCGCCGGCGTTGCTGAAGCAGCGGAAGCGGCCGAAGCGCCCCGGCGGCAGCGCCTCCAGCGCGGGCAGCATCAATGTCATCTGGGTGGGAATGGCGGTGGCGCAGGTGCAGCCCTGCTCCAGGATCAGCTCCAGGGCGGCGGCCGGCTCGGCCCAATGCTGCAGGATCACCGCCGTGGCGCCCTCGAGCAGCGGGCGCAGCACCGGGAAGATGTAGCCGGTGGCGCCGGTCCCCATCGGCGCCAGCGCCGCGCTGACGTCGTCGCGCGTGAACGCGATCATCCGCGCGAACGGGTCGAGCATCGCCAGCAGATTGTTGCTGGTGAATACGCTGATCTTGGGCAGCGCGGTGGTGCCGGAGGACAGCATGATGTGCCCCAGCGCATCGGCAGGCGGCAGCCGCAGGTCGAGCTCCGCACCGGTCGTCCCGCCCGGCTGCAGCAGGCGCTCGAAGGTTTCCGAATGCGGCCCCGCGCCGCCCAGCGAGAACACGTGGCGCAGCGCCGGAAGCTGCCCGCGCATTCCGGCATAGGCGGCCGGGTAGTCGAAGCCGCGGTATTGCAGCGGCAGGATCGCCGCCACTGCGCCGGCCTTGGCCAGCAGGTGCACCAGCTCGGTCTGGCGGAAGCTCTCGTGCAGCGGCATGTACAGGGCGCCGATGCGGTTGAGCGCCAGGTGGATCAGCGGCTGCTCGGGCGAGTTCGGCAGCTGCGCCGCGACGATCGCGCCGGGCGCGATGCCCAGCCCGAGCAGGTTGCCGGCCAGGCGGTCGATGTCGCGCAACAGCTCGCCGTAGCGGATCGAACGCGAGCCGCAGACGATGGCCAGCTTGTCCGGCGCCTGCAGCGCCGCCCTGCGGAAGCGGGCGTACAGGGTCTCGTCGCGCCACAGTCCCAGCGCACGGTAACGCGCCGCGTCCTGCACGGACGTCACCTGCAGCAGTTCGTATTGCACTTCCGGCTCCCCCTTCCGGCGCTTCTGACGGCAGCCGGCTCGCTGCGCCGACACTATCAGCTCGCCACGGATTGGAGAAATCGGGCCGATCCTGCCCGCGCCGGGCGTCCCGGCCGCCGGCGCCGCTTCAGGGCTCGGCGGTGAACAGGACGCAGCGGCCCGCCTGGGCGGCGTAGGCGTAAAGCTTGCGCACGCCCTGGAACCACTCCCAGGTGTACCGGAAGTCCTCGTCCGAAATCGGCACAGGGTAGCTCTGCGCATCGATCGCGAAGTAGCGGTAGCGGAACGCCAGCTCGCGGATGCCGGCAAGCGCCTCGGCGATGTCACGTACCTGTTCGGTGGTTTTCAGGCTCACGATGTAGTCGTCGCCCGCGTATAACCGCTCACCGCCCAGTACAACGTGATTCAGCGGATAGGTGCCGCCGTTCCAGTCGAGCCGGCCATCCGAAAGCGAGCGGTGCATGGCGTCCCAGGACCTGTCGCTCTCGGCCCTGAGCTCCGGGCCGAACGCGAAATACGGCCGTTCGATCGCTTCGCGGACGAACTGGAGACGCTCCCGCTGATCCTCGATCGACCGGATTTGCGCAGCTTCATGCTGCGAAATCGCGAAATGCACGCCCAGACCGGACATTCGAACTCCCGCTATGTGGGTTCGACCCCGCCGCCGGCTTCCTGCCGAGCGTAAAGCCAATTCGACGAGTCGGAGTACTGGCAGAAGATTGAAACTGGTGCCCGGATCAGTGCAGCAAGGACCATGCCCGGATTCCGGCCCGGTCGGGCAGCGAAAGTCTTCGCTCTGCAACTTCCGCCTTGCGCCGCACGCGGCCGCCCGCCGCCCACCGCCCACCGCCCCCAACGATCCGGGGTGCGCGGCAAGCCGCGCCGCATGGTGGAAGCGCCGCTCAGCGCCAGGGGGAAAAATCGGGCTTGCGCTTTTCCAAAAAGGCCTTGGCGCCTTCCTGCTGTTCGCCGGTCTCGAAGTAGTTCGGCGAGATCGGCCGCAGCATGTCGGACACGTTGGCGTTCATGTAGCTCTGCATGTGGTTGCGGAACGAGGCCTTCAGCGTGCGCAGCACGGTGGGGCTCAGCGCCAACAGCTCGTCGCACCACTTCTTCACCTCGGCGTCGAGCTCGGCCTGCGGCACCACGGCGTTGATCAGGCCCCAGTCCAGCGCCTGCCTGGCGCTGTAGCGCCGGCACAGCATCCACATCTCCCGGGCGCGCTTGTGGCCGATGATGGAAGCCAGGTGGCTGACCACGTAGCCGCCGGCCGGCGAGCCCACGCGCGGACCGTTCTGGCCGAAGATCGAATGGTCGGCGGCGATGGTGAAGTCGCAGAAATACATCAGGTGGTTGCCGCCGCCGATGGAATAGCCGGACACCCGCGCGATCACCGGCTTGGGGCAGTCGACGATCTTGGCGCCGAGGTGCCAGTCCAGGCCCTCCAGCCCGCCCTGCACCTCCCACTCGACGTCGCCGCCGGCGCAGAAGGCGCGCTCGCCGGCGCCGGTAAGCACCACCACGCCGACGCTGTGGTCGCGGCCCGCCCGCTCCACCGCGTCTTCCAGTTCGGCGATGGTCTTGTCGGTGAAGGCGTTGAGCTTCTTGGGCCGGTTGATGGTGATCGTCGCCACACCCCCGGCGACGCTGTAGAGGATGTCGTTGTAAGCCGGCGCTGCTTCGGTCATCTTGAGTGCCTGTGGTGGAATGCCGCGCATGAGCGGGGCCGCGGCGGCTGGTGCCGCCGCGGCCCGCGCCTCACATCATCGTATAGCCGCCGCTGGCGCTCAGCGTCTGGCCGGTGATGAAGCCGGCGGCGTCGGAGGACAGGAACAGCACCGCCTGCGCCACGTCCTGCGGCGAGCCGACGCGGCGCAGCGGGTACAGCTTGCCGATGCGCTCGCGCATTTCCGGGTTGTTCCAGGCCTTCAGCTGGCCGCCGGCGCCCCACATGCTTTCCGAGCCGACGTCCTCGTCCGAATCGGGCATGGTGGTGCCGGGGCAGACCACGTTGAAGCGCACCTGCGACTTGCCGTATTCGCGCGCCAGGCTCTTGGTCAGGGCGATCACGCCGCCCTTGCAGGCCGCGTACACCGCCTCGCGGAACTCGCCCATGCGGCCGGCGTCGGAGCCGATGCTGACCACCGAGCCCTTGCCCTGCTTGATCATGCCGTCGAGCACCGCACGCGTGCAGTTGATCACCGACCACAGGTTGAGCTGGATCTCGCGCTCCCATTCCGAGCGCTGCTTCTCGATGAACAGTCGGTCGATGGTCCAGCCGACGTTGTTGACCAGCGCGTCGACGCTGCCGTTTGCCTCCGTCGTGCGGGCCACCATGGCGGCCACGCTGTCCGGGTTGGTGACGTCGGTGCGCACGGCAAGCGCGCCGCCGGCGCCGAGCTTCAGCGCCTCGGCGGCGGTCTTCTCCGCCTGCGCCTGGTCGATGTCGGCGATGGTGACCCTGGCGCCCTCGCGCGCGAACGCCAGCGAAATGGCACGGCCGATGTTGGAGCCGCCGCCGGTGACGATGACGCTCTTGCCCTTCAGATTGAGTTCCATGACTGCATTCCTTTCGAAGTGACCGATGACGATGACATTTACGACTTGCGTTCGCGCCGTGCCGCCGACGCCGCGATGAATTCGCCCACCCGCCGCCGGGTCTCGGCGGTTTCCACCAGTTGGCCGATGGCGCTGACTTCCAGGTCGAAGCCGTAGCCGTCCGGGTCGAACGCGCGGGCGATGCAGGCCTTGCCGGCCAGCAGCGCCTCGCGCGGCTTGCCGCGCAGCGTGCGCACCATGGCCTCGGCGCCGGCGGCGAGCGCCGCCGGACTGTGCACGGCGTCCACCAGGCCGATGCGCAACGCGGTTTGCGCGTCGAACGTGGTGTTGAGCAGGATCACCTGGCGCGAAAAGGCGCGCCCGACCAGGCGCGTGAGCCGCTGCGTGCCGCCGGCCGCCGGCAGCAGGCCCAGGCCGACTTCGGGCAGGCCCAGCAGGGCCGTTTCCGCGGCCACGCGGAAATCGCAGGACAGCGCGATCTCCAGGCCGCCGCCGTAGGCCGCGCCGCCCAGCTCGCAGACGGTGACGGCGGGCAGCGTCTCCAGCACGCGCAGCACGCGCTGGATTTCCTTGACGTAGGCGCGCATCGCCACGCCGGGCGCGGCCGAGGCCATCACCCCGTTCATGAACTTGAGGTCGCCGCCGGCGCCGAACAGGCTCTGGTCGCTGCGCAGGTGCACCACCCACAGGTCGTCGCGCGCCGCCAGGCTCTCCAAGGCCGCGCCGATGGCGGCGACGAACTCCGGGCTCAGCGCGTTGATGCGCGGGTTCGACAGCGTCAACCGCACCACGCCATCGTGCTCCTGCATGCCGACCAGCGGCGAAGCGGCGCTCATCTGCTGTCGTCCTCCGAAAGGATCCGGCCCGCGGCGGCCGCCGCATCGGCAGCCGGATTGTATCAACTGCTTTACATTTATCCGCAAATGAGGCGAAATGTCAACCGATTGACATATCCCGCCGGCACCGCCGGCAGCCACACAGGAGGCGCGCATGCCCGCGGGCGGCAGAACCGGCGGCAAGGCCGGCAAGGCGGCGCCGCAGCTTCAGGACGCCGAGCGCGACAACCGCATGCTGTTCCGGTTGTTCCGCACCAGCAACCTGATGACGCGGCGCAACACCGTGTGGCTGGCGCGCCTGGGCATCACCGCCGAGCAATGCTCGGTGCTGTCCACGCTGTCGCGTCCGCAGTCGGCCGGCGGCATGACCGTCAACGCGCTGTGCGAATACCTGATGGTGTCGCGCCAGGGCCTGAACGGCGTGCTGCAGCGCCTGGACCGCCTGGGCCTGACGCGGCGCGCCACCGAGGCACGCGACCGCCGCATCAAGCGGGTCGAGCTGACGCCGCGCGGGCATACCTGCGTGGCGCGGATCATGCCGCTGATGTCGGCCTTTTCGGCCACCGCCCTGCGCGGCTTCTCCGACGCCGAGCTGCAGCAGTTCATGCGGCTCACCGACCGCCTGCGGCGGAACCTGATGCAGCCGCCGGGCGCCGGGTCCGCCCCGCCCAGGCGCGCCGCCGGCACCGCAACAACCCGCGCCGGCGGGGCGCTGCGGACGGCCGAAGCCGCGGACTGGGCCGCGGACGACTAGGCGAGCCGGGCGTGCTAGCTTTATGGCCTCGCCCGATCAGCGCAGGGAACAACCATGAGCTTCAGCGACAAGACGGTCCTGATCACCGGGGCGGCCGGCAACCTCGGCCGCGCCGTCGCCTCCGCGTTCGCCGCCGCCGGCGCCGCGCTGGTGCTGCTGGACATCGACGAGCATCACCTGCGCGCGGCTTATCCCGGCCAGGACGCGCGGCGCCTGCTGCTGGCGGCCGACCTGGGCGACGGCGGCGCGGTGGAGCAGGCGGTGGCACGGGCGGTGGTGCATTACGGCCGCATCGACGCCCTGTGCAACCTCGCCGGCGGCTTCCGCATGGGCCCGCCGGTGCACGAGACCCCCGCCGACACCTGGAACCTGCTGATGGACCTGAACGTCGGCACCCTGCTCAACGCGGTGCGCGCAGTGGTGCCGAAGATGCTCGCCGCGGGCGGCGGCCGCATCGTCAACGTCGGCGCCGGCTCGGCGCTGTCCGGCAAGGCGCAGATGGGTGCCTACTGCGCTTCCAAGAGCGCGGTGATCCGCCTGACCGAAAGCATGGCGGCGGAGCTGCGCGAGCATGGCGTGAACGTCAACTGCGTGCTGCCGAGCATCATCGACACGCCGCAGAACCGCACGGACATGCCCACGGCCGACCCGCGCCGCTGGGTGGCACCGCGCGACCTGGCGCACGTGATCCTGTTCCTGTGCTCGGACGATGCGCGGGCGATCCACGGCGCCTCGATCCCGGTGTCCGGGCTGAGCTGAGCCGGCGCATCGCCGGGCGGCCTGCTGCCGCCCCGGATTGATTCCGGCACCTGAAATAGTGGATTCTGTCGCGCCCGGCGGCGGCGCGGCGATTGCGAGCGCCCTTGCCCGCCGGCCACCGCCCCAACCGAACGACCAGCGCCGCCCACGGACATGCCCGACCACCGCACCGCCGCCCCGGACCGCCCCAGCGTACTGCAGGCGTTTTCCGGCCTGTCGACCGACGAGATGGACATCCTGGCGCAAGCCGACCGCTTCGCGCAGAAGGAGTTCTACCCGCTGTCGAAGCGCATGGACGACGAGGAGTGGTGGCCGCCGGAGATCTTCCCGAAGATCGGCCAGACCGGCTACTTCGGCATCACCGTACCGGAAGCCTACGGCGGCTCGAACATGGGCCTGTTCACCAGCGGCCTGATTCTGCAGGCCTTCAGCCGCTGGAACCATGCGCTGGCGCTGTCCTGGGTGGCGCACGAGAACCTGTGCCTGCACAACATCCTGCGCAACGCCAACGAGGCGCAGAAGCGCAAGTACCTGCCCGGCCTGATGCAGGGCACGCTGATCGGCGCGCTCGGCCTGACCGAGCCCGGCGCCGGTTCCGACGCGCTCGGCTCGATGCGCACCACCGCGCGGCGCGACGGCGGCGACTACCTGCTCAACGGCACCAAGATCTTCATCACCAACGGCCCGGTCGCCGACGTGCTGCTGGTCTACGCCAAGACCGACAAGGACAAGGGCCCGCAGGGCATTTCCGCCTTTATCGTCGAAAAGGACTTTCCCGGCTTCAAGGTGGCGCAGAAGCTGACCAAGATGGGCTTCCGCGGCAGCCAGACCGCCGAGCTGGTGTTCGACGACTGCCGCGTGCCCGCCGCCAACCTGGTGGGCGAGGAAAACCGCGGCGTGCGCGTGGTGATGAGCGGCCTGGACCTGGAGCGCGCCATGATCACGCCGCTGTGCCTGGGGATCGCCGAGCGCGCGCTGGCGCTGTCGCTGGACTATGCGCGCACGCGCAAGCAGTTCGGCCAGCCGATCTCGAATTTCCAGATGATCCAGTCCAAGCTCGCCGACATGTACGTGTGGGTGGAGTCGATGCGCCTGTTCACCTACCAGACCCTGCGCGCCGCCGCCGTCATCAACGAGGACGAAGGCGGCCGCGGCGAAATCCACAAGATCACCGCCGCCGGCGTGATGTACGCCGCCGAGACCATGAACAAGGTGCTCAACGAGGCGGTGCAGATCCACGGAGGCACCGGCTACATCTGGGAATCGGAGATCAACCGCCTGTACCGCTCGATCAAGCTGCTGGAGATCGGCGCCGGCACCACCGAAGTGCGCAAGATGATCATCAGCCAGGAACTGCTGCGGTCATGAGCGCGACGAACGCGCAGGAAGCGCCGCAGGCGCCGGCGGAAAACCCGAACTCGCCGGCGGCGCTGTGGCAGGCGCCCACGGTCTACCGGCCGGATCTGTTCGCCGGGCAGGTCGCGCTGGTCTCCGGCGGCGGCAGCGGCATCGGCCGTGCCGCGGCGCTGCTGTTCGCCCGGCTTGGCGCGCACGTGGTGATCTGCGGCCGCACCGCCGAAAAGCTCGACAAGGTGGTGGACTTCGTGCGGCAGCGCGGCGGCAGCATGGAGGCGCTCGCGGTCAACGTGCGCGAGCCCGAGCAGGTGGCGGCGCTGTTCGAGCACGTCCACGCGCGGCACGGCCGCCTGGACCTGCTGGTCAACAGCGCCGGCGGCCAGTTCGCGCAGAACGCCATCGACTTCTCGGTCAAGGGCTGGAACGCCGTCATCAACAACAACCTGAACGGCACCTGGTACATGATGCAGCGCGCCGCGCAGTACTGGCGCGACCACAGCAAGCCCGGCTCGATCGTCAACGTCATCGCGGTGATCGATCGCGGCATGCCCGGCGTTGCGCACACGATGGCCGCGCGCGCCGGCGTGGTCGGCGTCACCCGCACGGTGGCGGTGGAATGGGCGCCGCTCAACATCCGCGTCAACTGCCTGGCGCCCGGCCTGACCGCCACCGAAGGCCTGGACGTGTATCCCCCCGAGGCGGTGCGCGAGTTTCCGAAGGCCAACGCCATGAAGCGCCGCGGCACGGCGATGGAAATGGCCGAGGCCTGCGTCTACCTGAGCGCGCCTTCCGGCGGCTTCATCACCGGCGAGATCCTCACCGTCGACGGCGGCGGCCGCCTGTGGGGCGAGCTGTGGACCGCCGGCCGGCCCGACTGGTTCCGCATCCAGACCTGAGAACCCAGCCGGGCGCCGCAGCGTCCGCCTCCCCGCCACCCGCACCCTAGGCCGATGCTGCAGATCCTGCCGCTGTTCCTGGCTTCCGGCGCCGCGATCTATTTCGCCGCCGAGTTCTTCGTCAACGGCGTGGAGTGGTTCGGCCGCCGCATCGGCATCAGCGAAACCGCCACCGGCACGGTGCTGGCTGCCTTCGGCACGGCGCTGCCGGAAAGCGCAGTCACCGCCGCGGCGGTCATCTTCGGCCATGACGCGGCGCAGAAGGACATCGGCATCGGTGCGGCGGTCGGCGGCCCGCTGGTGCTGGCGACGATTTCGTACGCCGTGGTCGGCTTGACCCTGGCCCTGAGCTACCGCCGCCTGGGACGGGCCGACGCCCGGGTCGCCTCCGATGCGCGGCGGCTGGCCCGCGACCAGGGCTGGTTCCTGGCGATCTTCGCCGCCAAGGTCGGACTCGGCCTGTTCGCCTTCGCCTTCAAGCCCTGGCTGGGCCTGCTGTTCCTGCTGGCTTACGCGATCTACCTGCGCCGCGAGATCGGCGACCACCGCGGCAGCCCGGCGCCGGTCCCCGAGCCGCTCAAGTTGCACCCGCACGGCGAACCGCCGATGTGGCTGGTATGCCTGCAGACCGGGATCGCACTGGCAATCACCGCGGCGGCGTCGCGCGTGTTCGTCGACCAGCTCGCCGCTTTCGGCCGCCAGGTCGGGCTGCAGCCGCAGCTCGCGGCGCTGCTGCTGAGCCCGCTGGCCACCGAGATGCCGGAGACCATGAACGCGCTGATCTGGGTGCGCCAGGGCAAGGAGCGGCTGGCGCTGGCCAACATTTCCGGCGCCATGATGATCCAGGCCACCGTCCCCGCGGCACTGGGCCTGATATTCACGCCCTGGCTGTTCTCGTCGAGCGTGCTGATCGCCGCGCTGGTCACCATCGGCGCGGTGCTGGCGCTGTGGCTGCTGTTCCGCCGCGGACACGTCGACGGGCGGGCCATGATTCCGATGGCCGGCCTTTACGGCGTCTTTGCGGCCGCAGTGGCATTGGCGTAAACATAGCAACGGGAGTGCCGCCGGACGGCAGCTTCGCCGCGCCGTGCGGCGTCACCGGGCTGCCGGATCGGGGCCGGGCGGGGACGGCAGGTGGATCCGGCTGGCTTGGGCGATTCGTCGCGATTGACCCGGAAGCAATACGGAGCCTGCTGCAATGACTTCGCAAGTCCAATTGTTGAGCGACGTGCCACTGTTCAAGGGGCTGTCGGACGAAGATCTGGAAGCGCTTTCGGCGCGCCTGATCCGCCGCAGGATGCAGGACCGCCAAACCATCATCTCCAAGGGGGATACCAGCTCGTCGATGTTCGTGGTGCTGAGCGGCACCGTGCGCATCTTCCTGCCACCGGAAAAACCGGGCGACTCCAAGATCGTGCTCAAGGACCTCGAAGCCGGCGGGTTCTTCGGGGAAATGGCGCTGCTGGACAAGGAGCCGCGCACCGCCAGCGTGGAAGCCATCGGCGAGTCGGTCGTGGGCGAGCTGACCCGCGAGGACTTCGTCCACCAGCTGCAGAATTCCACGCAGGCCGTGATGGCGATGCTCAGCGAGATGTCGCAGCGGCTGCGCGCCACCACCAAGCTGCTGTCCACCCCGGCGGCGCGCGACGTCAACCGCGAGGCCGACGAAAAGCTGACCTGGGGCGAGCGCCTGGCCGACCAGGTCGCGCACTGGAACGGCAGCTGGATGTTCATCCTCCTGCTGCTGGCCTTGACCAGCGCCTGGTTCGAAGTGAACGCGATCCGCGCGACCAGCTTCGACCCCTACCCCTACGCGTTCTACAACCTGTTCCTGGCAATCCTGGTGGCGCTGCAGGGCCCTCTGATCCTGATGAGCCAGAACCGCCAGGCGATGAAGGAACGCCTGCGTTCCGAGTCCGATTACCAGGTCAACCTGCGCAACGAGCTGGGCATCGAGCAGCTGCAGCGCGAGCTGGCGCAGCTGCGCGCGGAGCTGCGCAACGCCGGCGCGGCCAAGCCGATCCCCGAGTGAGGGGCCGGCTCAGGCGCCGGCGCTGGGGAACAGGATCGAATAGATCAGCGGCAGGTGGGCGCCGCCGGCCCAGGTCGCCAGCGCGGCCGGGCACTTCGGCGCCGGCTCCAGGCCGGTGGCGATGCGCCACAGGTCGCTCATGATGCGTTCGAACGCCACGCGGTAGTCGGCGAAACGCTGCTCGCTGCTGGCGTGCATGAGCGCCAGCGATTCGATGAAATCACGCGGGTGCACGTAGGCCGACAGGCGGTCCAGCACTTTCTGCACCAGCACCGCGTCCTTGTCGTTGACGCCTTCGTCGAGCAGCACGCTGACCAGCTTGGGGTTGCCGCCGGCCTTGTCGGCGTTGCGCTTGCGCAGCGCCGGGTCGTGCGCCAGGTAGAGCGCGGCCGACAGCACCACGAACAGCTCGTCGTAGGAATCCCCGGTGTAGTTCTTGTCGTCCGGCACCAGCCCCATCAGCACCGGCTTGAGCGCCGCCAGCAGGCCGGGAAACTCCTCGCTGGCGCGCGCGATGTTGCGAAGTTCCCGGTTGGTGCTGTTGGACATCGAAACACTCCTGGCTGGGTAGGGATGGCGCAAGCGGCCGGATTGCGCGGGCCGCCCCGGCGCCGCGCCGGGCGCGCCGGCATGCAGTGTACCCGTTCCGGCGCCCGCCGCGCCCTATTTTCGGGGCGGCGTGCCGGCCTGCCTTATATCGAGTTCGCGCAGGTCGATGCGCTGGCAGCCCAGCACTTTCATCAGCGCCAGGAACAGGCGCGCGCTCATGTCGCCGCGCCCCACCTTGGTGCTCAGGTTGGTGGCCGACTGCCGGATGCCCTGCTCGGCCAGGGCCCGCGACAGTTGCTCGAAGGTCAGCCCGCGGCGCGCCTTCTCGGCGCGGAGGCTGCCTTGCACGAAGCGTTTCAGCCGATCGTCGCGGGACATGTGGAGGCTCCAAATATCGTCAATATATAGTGACATACATCACTTATTATTGACAAATACAAGGGCCGGGATAAGCATGTGGTCACCGGCGCCGCGCTTGTTCCGAATGCGCGAAGAGGCGGGCCGCCGGCAAGAGATTCGGGAGCAGAAAACCAATGCCCGCACCGAGCACCCGCCGCAACCCGCCGCCAGGCGCCCTCGCCGCACCTGCCTCGCCGCACGGCGCCGCCGCGCGCACCTGACACCTTCGCAGCGCAGCGCCGCGCGCATCGCGCGCATCGCGCGCGGCGCTGCGCGACCGTCTTTTCACCACACAGGAGAAACTGCAGATGGACGTTCCCTTGCTGCTGAACTATGCGCTGTACGCCGCCGGCGCGATCGCCGGCCTATACGTGGTCTACGTCTCGCGCATCGTCGTCTTCATCGGCAACGACTCGATCGGCGTGATCGAGAAGCTCTGGAGCCTGCGCGGCTCGATCAAGAGCGGCTTCATCGCGCTCGACGGCACGGCCGGCTTCCAGCCGGGCATCCTGCGCGGCGGCATCCATTTCTTCCCGCCGTTCCAGTACCGCATCCACGTGCGCCCGCTGCCCTCGGTGCCGCAAGGCACCATCGGCTACGTATTCGCGCGCAGCGGCGCCAGCCTGGAGCCCGGCCAGACGCTGGGCCTGCTGCCGCCCGGCGCCAGCTTCGAGGACGCCCGCGCCTTCATCGACAGCGGCGGCCAGCGCGGCCCGCAGCGGCAGATCCTGCGCGAGGGCGTGTACCCGATCAACGTCGCCCAGTTCGTCATCCTGACCAGCGAGGGCACCCACGCCATCGCCCTGTCCGGCGACGCCGAGGCGATCCACAAGATGCGCGGCGACATCGAGCAGCGCGACGGCTTCCGCCCGGTGGTGCTGCGCGACCGCGAGGACGTGGTCGGCGTGGTCACCGTGCACGACGGCCCCTCGCTGGACCACGGCCAGCTGATCGCCGCCACCGTGGGCACCGATGCGCACGACGCCGCCACCTACCACAACTGCTTCCAGGACCCGGAGCGCTTCCTGGCCGCCGGCGGCCGCCGCGGCCGCCAGGAGCAGGTGCTGGTGGAAGGCACCTACTACCTCAACCGGCTGTTCGCCACGGTGGAACGGCTGCCCAAGACCGTCATCGACATCGGCAAGGTCGGCGTGGTGGTGTCCTACACCGGCGAGGAAGGCAGCGACCTCACCGGCAAGGACTACAAGCACGGCGAGCTGGTGGAGAACGGCAAGCGCGGCGTCTGGAGCCGCGCGCTGCAGGCCGGCAAGTACGCGCTCAACCCGCACGGCATCATGGTGATCCCGGTGCCGACCACCAACTTCGTGCTGCGCTGGATCCAGGGCAGCAGCGAGGAGCACGGCTACGACACCAACCTGGCCGAGATCCAGCTCATCACCAAGGACGCCTTCGAGCCGGTGCTGCCGCTGTCGATCGTGCTGCACATCGCCTACGAGGATGCGCCCAGGGTGGTGCAGCAGTTCGCCGACCTCAAGCTGCTGGTGGAGCAGACGCTCGATCCCATGGTGTCGGCCTACTTCAAGGACGCGGCGCAGAAATGCACCCTGCTGGAACTGGTCAGCAACCGCGCCGACATCCAGCGCCGCGCCACCGAGGAGATGAAGACGCGCTTCTGCCGCTACCACCTGGACCTGATGGAGGTGATGATCGGCACGCCGCGGCCGGCGCCGGGCGACAAGCACATGGCAACGATCCTGGACCAGCTGCGCGCGCGCCAGGTCGCCG
Organism: Nevskia sp.; assembly: GCA_016779605.1. Lineage (GTDB taxonomy): Bacteria > Pseudomonadota > Gammaproteobacteria > Nevskiales > Nevskiaceae > Nevskia. Next base: position 20,845 of record JADHNH010000062.1, read on the forward strand.
ACGAGCAGACGGTGACCTACGAAAACCAGCGCAAGGCCGCCGAGAAGGAGCGCGAGATGCGCGAAGCCGCGGCCGCCGCCGAGGCGCAGGGCGACCTGACCCGCTCGCTGGTGCAGGTGCAGATCTCGGAGAACAACGGCCAGGCCCAGCTGCGCCTGCGCGAACGCGAGGCGGTGGGCATCAAGATCACCGCCAGCGCGCAGGCCGAGGCGGTGAAGATGACCGCCGGCGCCAACGCCGAGCGCATCCGCGTGGAAGGCCAGGCCGAGGCGGACCGCACCGCGGCGGTGGGCAAGGCCAGCGCCGAGTCGGTGGCCGCCCAGGTCAAGGCCTTCGGCGGGCCGGAGTTCCAGCTGCGCAAGGAGATCGCGCAGATCCTGCAGGCGGCGATCGCCTCGGCCAAGGTGCCGCTGGTGCCGTCGGTGCAGGTGACGCCGAAGAATGGCGGGTCCGGCAGCCCGCTGGAGGCGCTGCTGGCGATGGCGCTGGCCGGCCGTTCCCCTGCCGTGGCGCCGCCGTCCGCCCCTGCGTCCACGCCGCCGCCCGCGCCGGCGCGGGCGGGCTGAGGCGCAAGCCGGCGGTTGTTGCCGCGCGCGCAAAGGCTTTATCGTTGCCGCAGCAGCCGCCGGCGCGCCGCCGGTGTCCATCCCCATCGCACAGGAGCAGTCCATGGCAAACCCGAGCAGGTCGATCCGCGGTTCAACGGCGCTGGTGACGGGCGCGGCTTCGGGCATGGGGCGCGCCACCGCGATCCTGTTCGGCGCCGAGGGCGCCAAGGTCATCGTCACCGACCGCACCGCCGAAGGCGCCGAAGCGGTTGCGCACGAAATCCGCTCCGCCGGCGGCACCGCGCGCGGCTGGAAGATGGACGTCGCCTCCAAGGCCGAGATCGACCGCGTGGTGGCCGAGGCCGCCGCGCAATTCGGCGGGCTGGACATCGTCGTCAACAACGCCGGCATCGCCGGCTTCGGCGCGCTCGACGGCGAAGGCTACGACGAGCTGTGGGAGCGCATGCTCGCGGTCAACGTCACCGCGCAGCAGCGCGTGGTGCGCGCCGCCCTGCCGTTCCTGCGCAAGTCCGCGGCGCCGCGGGTGGTCAACATCGCTTCCACCGAGGCGCTCGGCGCCACCCCGTTCGACAGCGCCTATGTCGCCAGCAAGTCCGCGGTGGCCGGCCTGACGCGCGCGCTGGCGGTGGACCTGGGCAAGGAGGGGATCATCGTCAACAGCATCTGCCCCGGCCCGATCGAGACGCCGATGACGTCCTTCGCCAGCCCCGAGCAGAAGGACAAGTTCGCGCGCTTCCGCACCGCGCTGCGCCGCTACGGCCGGCCCGAGGAAGTGGCGCACATGACGCTGAGCCTGTGCCTGCCGGCCGCCTCCTACATCACCGGCGCGGTGATCCCGGTCGACGGCGGACTGATGGCTCGCAACGCCTGATCCGGCGCCCGCAACGGGCCGGCGCATCGCGGTCCCGCTCCCGGCCGCCGGCCTGTGCCGCCGGCCCCGGGGCAGCCATGTGGCGCACAGACGATATCACGTGATATAATCTGCACGTCCCTACACAATGGCGGCGGGCACATGGAGAAATTGCGCAACTTCGGCTTCCTGGTGAAGGACGTCTCGCGTCTTTCCGCGCGCAATTTCGAGCGCCACGCCAAGGCGCTGAAGCTCACCCTGTCGCAATGCCGCGTGCTCACCTACCTGTCCCGCAATGAAGGCATCAACCA
>JADHNH010000063.1 GCA_016779605.1 Nevskia sp.
TCAGGCCGCAGCCGCAAAGACGGCCGCTGCGTCGACAGTCCGGAGGGGACGGCATGGCATTGAGCAGGCAGGAACTGGTCGGGCGGGCGAAGGAGCTGGCGCCGGTGTTCGCGCAGCGCGCGCTGCGCACCGAGGAGAACCGCGCGCCGCTCGACGCAAGCGTGCGGGACATGATCGACGCGGGCGTGCTGGCCGCGCTGACGCCGAAGGTGTACGGCGGGCACGAGTGCAGCATCGACACCATGTCGGAGATCGTGCGCATCTTCAGCGCGGCCTGTCCCTCGACCGGCTGGGTTTCGGCCTTCTACATGGGCGCGGCCTGGCGTGCGGCGATCTTTCCGGAACAGGCCCAGCGCGAGTTCTTCGCGGGCAAGCCATACATCCTCTGCGCCGGGCAGGCGGCGCCGCTGCGCGAGGTGAAACGGGTGCCTGGCGGCTATCGCATCACCGGCCAGACGCCGTGGAGCTCGGGCTCGGTGCACGCCGAATGGATCACCTTCATGGGCGCCCTCGTCGAACCCGGCGGGGCACCCACGCCGCTCGCTTTCATGGTGCCGCGCGGCGAAACCGAGATGCTGGACACCTGGTTCGTCGCCGGCATGCGCGGCACCGGCAGCAACGACATGCGCGTGGACAACGTCTTCGTGCCCGAATACCGCACGGCTTCGATGGCCCTGGCGCTGACCGGCGACACGCCGGGCCAGGCGATCCACGCCAATCCCATGTACCGGCTGCCGTTCATCCCGTTCCTGATGTGCGAGGTGGTGCCGGTGCTGGTGGGCGCGCTGCGCGGCGCGGCCGACGCGCTGCTGCTGCGGACGCGCGAGCGCCAGGGCACCATCAGCGGGATCAAGGCGGCGACCAAGCAGGCGCCGCAGATGCGGCTGGCCCGCGCCCTGGCCTGCGCCGATGCGGCGGAGACGCTGCTGGACGCCTACCTGGAGCGCTACCTGTCGCGGCGCGCGGACCGCAACGAGCTGCTCGAGCGCAGCGGCATGAAGCTCAAGGCCGCCTTCATCACCGACCTGTGCCGCAACGGCGTCAACGACATCGCCCGCGGCATCGGCGGCGACGGCTTCCGCGACGCCTCGCCGCTGCAGCGCTATTTCCGCGACATCAACATGCTCGCGGTGCACGCCTTCCTCGACATCGACAACGCGGCGGAAACCTACGGGCGGCTGACGCTGGGGCTGCCGATCGAAGACCCGCTGATCTGAGCGGGATGAGCCCTCATTGGGGCAGCTTCCCCACGTCGAGCGCCTGCAGCCACTGCACCACGGCGCGGGCCTGCGCGTCGCTGACCTGCGGATTGGCCGCCATCGGCACCAGGCCCCAGTTGCCGGCGCCGCCCAGCCGGATCTTCGCCGCCAGCGCGCCGACCTGTTCGCCGTCGGCGTTGCGATAGCGCGAGGCGATCGCCACCCAGGGCGGCCCCACGCGCCTGTCGGTGGCGCCATGGCAGGCGATGCAGCGCGCCTTGTCCAGGAACGCGGGCACGTCGGCGGGCGCCAGTGCGCCGGCCGGCACGGCTTCGCTGGCGGCCGCCAGCGGCGCCAGCAGCGCCAGGGCCGCGGCGGCGACCCAGCGCACCGGTGCCGCCAGCCCGGGCCCCGAACGAGAATCCGCGCTGTAGATCGTCACCGCTCAGTCTCCGACGTGAATGGACAAGGCCATCGACGGCCCGGATCCGGTGGGGATGTTGCCGTAGGAGGCGTACAGGTCGCCGCTGTCGCGGTCCACCATGATCTTGCGCAGGTAGCCCATGCGGCGGGGCAGGGGGATAACCGAAAACTTTTCGGTGGACGGATCGAAGCGGTAGATCGCGTCCGCGTTGGCGTTCGCCACCCAGACCGACCGCCGCCGGGCATCCCAGGTGACGGCGTAGGGCGCGGCGGAGCGGTCGGGCAGGCTGTAGAGGGCCACCGCCTTGCGCGCGGCGGTGTCGTACTTGAGCAGCTGGCCGGAGCCGAAGTACGGCACCCAGAGGATGCCGCGGTCGTCGATGGCCAGGCGGCGCGGGCCCGAGCCGGGCGGCGGTTTCAGCAGGCTCTCGGTCTTGTGCGTGCGCGTGTTGAAGCAGCCGACATAGCCCGAGACTTGCGTGAACCACAGGCAGGTGCCGTCGGCGGGCAGCACGTTGCTGTACAGCGAAGTGCTCACCGGCGCGCGCCCCGCCACCGTGGGCGCGTCGTAGTGGTGCACCTCGCCGCTGTCCGGATCCAGGCTGGCGAACTTGTTGGTGCCGATCAGGGTCAGCCAGATCAGGCCGCGCGCATCCTTTTTCAGCTCGTACTCCTGGCCGAAGGAGATGTCGTGGACGATGGCCTGCCCGCCGAGGAAATTCTTCTCGTCCGCGCCGCTCGGCCGCAGGCTGTACAGCCGCCATTGCGCCGTCGCCGGGTCGAAGCGCGCGATCTGGTCGCTTTCGAACAGCGACACCCAGACCTTGCCCTGCTCGTCGCCGATCACCGTGTGCGGGCCGGTTGCGCCCGGGTACGGCACGTCGAACCAGTCGACGTGCCCGGTCTGCGGGTCGAGCTTCATCAAGCGGTTCTTCTGCACGTCGGAGCCCCACACCGCGGGCGAGCCGCGCACCCTCACCGCCTCGCGCACCAGCGACACATCCGGCAGCTGGAACTCGCGGATCACCGTGCCGGCGCCGGTTGCCAGCGGTGCGCCGTACGTATAGCGGTCGGGCGGCAGGTAATCGAACTGTCGGGGCATGTGGCGCGACAGGAAACCGGCAATGACAATTTCATCAGTATTGTTGAACAGCGAGTACTCGGGCGCCTGCACGGTCTTCCAGTCGATCTTCGCCAGGTCGACGGTGGTGCCTTCGGGGAAGATCTCGTAGGTCTTGGCGCGCATGTACTGCACCGCCGCGCGCCAGGCTTCCTTGCGCACCTGCTCGTGCCAGGCCGCGCCGTGCGCGCCGCTGCCGGTGCCGAGCGCGGCGTCGTCGATCTGCCGCGAGTAGTCGCGCACCTTGAGCGACGGGAACTGGTGGCAGCCGCTGCAGTGCAGCTGGGTTGCGTGCTTGGCCGCGCTTTCCGGCACCTGGGCCAGCCAGGCGGAAGCCGGCACCTGCGCGGCGATGTTGGAGCTGGGCACCATCGCGAAGTCCACCGGCGCGGCCGAGCCGTCCGCGGCGAACTGGAGCGCCACGGGCTGTTCGGACGGCAGCTTCTGGTCGAGCCCGAGCCGGCGCGCGCCGAGGGTGGCCGCCGCACCGGCGGCGGCCTGGCCGGTGTCCATCGCGTAGCGGCCGCCGGCGTCGGAAAACACCGTGATCGCCTTGGGGCCGGCGGCGGGCTGCGCCAATTCCAGGGTCACCGCCGCGCCGGCCACGCCCGCACCGGTGCGCGCGTCGAACACGCGGCCGTGCAGTTCGCCGCAGCGGGCGCTGCCGCAGGCCGCGGCGGCGGCCAGGGCGGCGGCCGCGGTCCATCCGTACCTCGCATGCATCAGGTTTCCCCCCCAGGCGCGTCGCCTGCGCCATTGCCGCGGGCCCTGCTCAGGCGCCGCGGACCATCTTTTCCACCACGGCATGCTGGTGCCGGAGCGCCAGCTCCTGGTCGGACAGCATGATGGTGTCCATCGCCCCGCTGGACAGGCCTTTCTGGGTGGCCTCGAGGGTGGTCAGGTCTTCGTACAGCGCCTCGCGCAGCTGGATGATGGTCATCTCCAGGCCGATCCGCTGCGCCCAGGTCTTGGGCGGCACCACGAACAGCTTGGCCACCCAGAACGTGCGGTCCACCGCCTGCGGCCAGAACTCGTAGGTGAAGAACCAGCCGAAAGATGTGTCGATGAAGGTGGCCGGAAACACGATGTTGATGTCGAAGCCGAAATCGGTCTCGCCGCCGGGATTCAGGCCGCTCCACTGCAGGCCGCTGCTGCCGTGCAGCTCGCCGGCTTCCTGCGACAGGCCGGCGCCGGCCAGCTGGAACGCCAGCGCCTCGGTGGTCGAGGGCTTGAAGTCCGGGTTCTTCGGCGTGGTCACCGCGCGGTGCGGCCCGTGCAGGCGGAAATGCGACAGCCGGCAGGTCGGCCGCTTCGGGCCGGTGAACAGCCCCTGCACCGTGTTCCGGTGCACCAGGCCGACGTGGTAGCCCTCCTGGAAGGCGTCGATCATGACTTTCCAGTTGGCCTTGACGTCGACCTTCCATTCGGCCGCCAGGCCCATCTGCTTGAACGGGTACTGCTCGAGCCCGTCGACCAGCGAGCCCAGGTACTCGCGCAGCGGCTGCACGGTGCCGACGCCGCGGTTGATGAACACCAGGCCGTTCCAGGTGTCGACCATCACCGGCGTCAGCCCCAGTCCCGGCTTGTCGAGGTCGAAGAAGCGGTCGGCCTCGGTGACGCCGCGCAGCTTGCCGTCGAGCGCGAAGTGCCAGCCGTGGAACTTGCAGGTGAAGCCGCGCGCCTTGCCGCGGCACTCGTTGTAGAACAGCTGGTTGCCGCGGTGGCGGCAGACGTTGCGGAAGCCGCGCACCACGCCGTCGGCGCCGCGCGCGAAGATCACCGAGGAGTTGACCAGCGGCACCTCCTTGACCAGGTAGCTGCCCGGCTGCGGGATCTCGCTCTCGGCGCAGGCGAGCATCCAGGCGTTGTCGAAGATCCTGCGCTGCTCGCGCTCGAAATATTCGGCTGAGATATAAGGCTCTACCGAGACCGGACCGGTGCCCAGGTCCGGGTGCAGGGGGGTGTAGAGCTTCTGGTACAGATTGCCGGAGTCCGCTGCCATTTTTTCCTCCTCGCCGGGTGCCGGGGCACCCGATGCAGTGCCTGCTCAGATGCGAATGTCGTCGATGATGAAGCGGCTTCTTGGAAAGTTGTCCGGTGGCTCCGGGCGGCGGTAGAACTCCACCGCCATCGCCGATTCCAGGTACATGTAGGCCAGCTGCAGCAGGTGGCGCTCGGCTGCCGGCAGCTGGTCCAGCCCGTATTCGAACTGGTCGAGGTGTGCGGCGATGGCGGTCATGCGCGGCTGCAGGCGGTCGTAATAGCGGCGCAGTTCCGGCATGGACGCGGTGGCGCGCCGGTCCTGGCGCTCCTTCTCGGTGGGCAGGGACCATTCGATGCCGATGTCGGCCAGGTCGGTGAAATCGGCGGGCAGCTTCAATTCGTGCCGGGTGCTCATGCTCGGCTCTCCTCCAGTTCTTTTCGATGCGACGCGGATCATCCTATTCATGTACTGATATTTTTGTCAACAACAAACGGGATCGGTGTCCGAAGCGCATCGCGGGACGGCCCCGGCCGGCGCGCTCCGCGGTTTACAAGACCTCCTCCCAGGGGCCTAATACCGTATTGCTGCAGTGCGCCGGCATGGGGCCGGGGGCGGTTGCCTAGTGCGAATTTCGTTTAGTTGCAGACATGTTTGATTTGTCATTCTGAGCGCAGCGAAGAATCTGGCCAGATCCTTCGCTTCGCGAAGTAATGACGAACACGTATGCATTTGAATCGAAAACGCTCTAGCGGATGGCCGCGGGCCCTGGCGAGACGTTTTCGAGAGCTTCGATGAGTGCGCCGGAAAAAAAAGCCACCCAAACCACCGACAAGACCACGATTGCGCCCGCCGCCCGCACCAGGACGCGCCGCAGCCGCGCCTCGCGGGAGGCGCAGCTGCTGGGCTGCGCGATGCTGGCGTTCGCCGAGCAGGGCATCAGCCGCGCCACCCATGCCAACGTCGCGCAAAAGGCGCAGGTCTCGGTGCCCACCGTGTTCGCCTATTTCCCCACGCGCGAGGCGCTGGTCGACGCGGTGCTCAAGCAGGTGGACCAGTACTTCGTGTCGCTGGTCATGGCCGGCGCCGCCGGCGCCCGGAGCTCGGCCCGGGATCGGCTGATCAACATGATCCTGCGCTGCGTGGATTCGCAGAAGACCCACCCGGAGTACATCTGCGTGCTGCTCGACTGGAGCACCTCGCTGCGCGACCCGGTGTGGCAGCGCTACCTGGCGTTCTTCGACCGCATCATCGCCGCCTTCGACAGCGTGCTGCAGGACGGCAAGCGCGACGGCAGCGTGTCGAAGAGCCTGGACACCAACGAGGCGGCGCGGATCATCGTCGGCGAGACCCACATGATCTCGATGATGCTGTTCGCCGGCTTCAGCCGCGACCGCGTGTCCTCGTTCGTCGGGCATTACGTGGACGCGGCGCTGAACTTCATCCCCAAGAAGCAGGGCGGCCCTGTCCTCAGCCGTCCCCGCTGAAGTTGCGGTACCAGCCGCCGCTGAGCACGAAGCGCGGAAACGTCACGAACTGCTCGGCCAGGATGCGCCGCAGCAGGTCGCGCAGGTCCTGGAACGGTTCCGGCGCCTGCTCCTCCAACGCGTGGCCGCGGCCTTGCAGGAACAGCGACAGGCCCATCGCCAGCGCGCCGCCGAGGGCGTGCACCAGGCCGGCGAACACCAGCGGCACCACGAAGTTCACCGCGCCGACCCAGAACAGGGGCACGGCCAGGATGTGGATCAGCAGGTTCCTGCGGTTGCGGTGGCCGGCGGCGTAGTTGCGCCACTGCCAGTCGAGCAGTTCCGAATACGTGCGGCTCATCGGCGCATTTCCCCGGTTGCGGGCGGCAGCAGGCTCAGCGTCACCAGGCTGAGCGTCAGCGCGTTCAGGCTGTGCCACAGCCAGTGCGTGCCGAGCGGCAGCGCCGCGCACCAGGCGCGGTCGCCGGTGCGCAGCGCCAGCGACACCACGAACACCGCCGCCGCGGCGCCGAGCAGGCGCGCGGCCGGGTCGCGGCGCGCCGCCAGGTACAGCGCCATCAGCGCCAGGCCGAACAGGGCCGGCAGGTAATCCACCGAGCCGTTCAGCGCACCCGCCGGCAGCGGCGCCTTCACCGCAAGTCCGAACAGCACGAACCCCGGCGCCGCCAGCCAGGCGTAGCCCCAGCGCAAGCCGAGGAAACGGCGGAAGAAGCAGGCCACGTAGAAATGGATGAACAGGGCGATGAACAGCACGTCGAGGATTTCGGTGCCCCGGTTGGCAAAGGTATGGAACGACAGGCTGCCCAGGCCGATCAGGCCGATCAGCGCCGCCAGCACCCGCGCGTACCAGGGCGCATCGCCGCGCTGGCGCAGCGCCAGCAGCAGCCATCCGCAGGCCAGCAGGAAGGCCGCGTTGGAGGCGGCATTGAACGGCTCGGCGAGCAGGCCCGGGCCCAGGCGCTCGCAGTACTGGCTGAGCGGCGCGGCGAGGTCCATGGCCATGCTCCGGACCCGGTCAGGGCGTCTGGCCGGCGCCGGTCGGGTCTACGTGCCAGGCCGCCGGCGGCAGCGGCTTGTCGGCCGCCCAGCCGCGGCCGCGGTGCTCGGCGACGACGTGGGTGTAGATGCCGCCGCGCACGTTGAAAACGGCGGTGAGCCGCATGAAGCGCGGGCGCGTGGCCCCCACCAGGTCGTCGAGGATGCGGTTGGTCACCGCCTCGTGGAAGGCGCCCTGGTCGCGGTAGCCCCAGATGTACAGCTTGAGCGACTTGAGCTCCACGCAGCGCTGCGCCGGGACGTATTCCAGGTACAGGGTGGCGAAGTCGGGCTGGCCGGTCTTCGGGCACAGGCAGGTGAACTCCGGGATGCGCATGCGGATCACGTACTCACGCCCCGGGTTGGCGTTGGGAAAGGTTTCGAGCGAGCGGGCGGATTTGGTCGGCATGGCGCATTGTGCCAAACCGGCGCGGGGGTGTTGCGGAGGCCGGCGCAAGCCGCCCGCGGCGTGCGCCCGCGCACCCTGTTCACGACATTGCAATCCTTTAAACTAGTTCATTGCCAAAACCAAGACGCTAGGCAGCCGCCCACCAGTCGGTGTAATGACCGGGCGACGGCCTGATCCCTTTTTCTTTTCACACACAAGTCGTTAATGCGCTTATCCGGAATCAAGCTTGCCGGGTTCAAGTCGTTCGTGGATCCCAGCAGCCTGCCCTTGCCCAGCTCCCTGACCGCGGTGGTCGGTCCCAACGGCTGCGGCAAGTCCAACATCATCGACGGCGTGCGCTGGGTGCTGGGCGAAGCCAGCATCAAGAATCTGCGCGGCACCGAGACCGAGGACGTGATCTTCAACGGCTCGCGCACGCGCAAGCCGGCCGGCCGCGCCAGTGTCGAGCTGTCGTTCGACAACAGCGATTTCCAGATCACCGGGCCGTACGCCGCCTACGCCGAGATCGCGGTCAAGCGCGAGCTGTCGCGCGACGGCGGCTCGCAGTACTACCTGAACGGCCGCAAGTGCCTGAAGCGCGACGTCACCGACCTGTTCCTGGGCACTGGCCTGGGCGGCAAGAACCAGTACGCGATCATCGAGCAGGGCATGGTCTCGCGCATGGTCGAGGCCAAGCCGGAGGAGCTGCGCCATTGGCTGGAGGAGGCCGCCGGCATCTCGCGCTACCGCGAGCGCCGCCGCGAAACCGAGAGCCGGATCCGCCAGGCGCGCGAAAACCTGAGCCGCGTCAAGGACCTGCAAGGCGAACTCAATGCGCGGCTGGAGGTCCTGGCCAAGCAGGCCGCCAACGCCGAGAAATACAAGCAGTACAAGCAGGAGGAGCGCCAGCTCAAGGCCGAGCTGCTGCTGCTGCGCCTGCGCGCGCTGGAGGCCCAGTCTTGCGCCCAGGAAACCGCCATCGCCGAGCACGAGCACCACCTCGCGCACACGCGCGCCAGCCTGGTGGCGGCCGAAGAGGCCCGCACCGGCGCCGAAAACACCCTGCGCGAGGCCGGGGTGGCGCTGGGCCAGGAGCAGGGCCAGGTCTACGAGGCGGAAGGCGCGCTGGCGCGCATCGAGCAGAACCTGGCGCATGCGCGGGAAATGAAAGAGCTGCGCGTGCGCGAATGGCGCCAGCTGGAAGCGCAGGTCGCCGAGCTGCAGCGCCGCCGCCAGCACGAGCAGCAGCGCCAGCAGACCTTGCAGCAGCTTGCCGACGCCGCCAGGGCCGGCGCCGCCCAGGCCGAGGGCCGCGAGGCGGAAGCCGCCGGCGCACTGGCCGCGGCCGAGCAGCATCTGGCCGCCCGGCAGGGCTTGTGGGAGGAATTCAGCCAGCGCTCGCAGGCGCCGCTGCTGGAAGCCGAGGGCGAGCGCGTGCGCGTGCAGTCGCTGGAGCGCGCCCGCCAGGGCGCCGAGGACCGCCTGCGGCGCCTGCAGGCGGAACGCGGCGGGCTCGACGCGGCGCCGCTCCAGGCCTCGCTGTTCGAGGTCGAGAACGAGCTGGGCACGCTCGAGCAGGAGCTGGCCGAGGCGCAGTCGCGGGTGCAGGATTTCGACCGCGAGCTGCAAGGCCTGCGCGAGCAGCGCGCCGCCCGCGAGGGCGCCCTGCACGAGGCGCGGCAGGCCCTGCAGAGCGCGCGCGGACGGCTATCGTCGCTGGAGACGCTGCAGCAGGCGGCGCTGCGCGAGGACGACGTCGAGCTGACCGCCTGGCTGCGCGCGCGCGGCTGGGCGCAGCTGCCGCGGCTGGCCTCGGCGCTGCAGGTCGAGCCGGGCTGGGAGACCGCGGTCGAGCACGTGCTCAGCGGCCTGCTGCAGGCGCCGCTGCTGCCCGACTGGCAGGTGCTGCAGCAGGCGTCCACGCCGGGCCCGAAGTCTGGCGCCACCCTGCTGCACGCGCAGAGCGGCCACGCCGACTCGGCCGCCAGCCTGGCCGCCAAGGTCAGCGGCCCGGACGCCGTGCTCGACTGGCTGTCGCATATCCACATTGCGGCGAACTCCGAGGAAGCGCAGGCGATCGCCGCCAGCCTCACGCCGGGCACCTCGGTGATCACCGCCGACGGCGTCTGGCGCGGCCGCTCGTGGCTGCGCTACCCGCGGCTGGATCCGGAGCAATCCGGCGTGATCGCGCGCGGCCTGCTGCTCAAGCAGCTGCGCGCGCAGGTGGAGGAGCACGCCCGCACCGTCGAGCAGGGCGGGCAGGAGCTGGCCGAGCTGCGCGCGCGCCAGGTGCAGATGGAAAACGAGCGCCGCGTGCTGTCGGGCCGCTTCGAGCAGGTGCGTTCGCGGCAGGCCCACCGGCTGGCCGAGCGGCAGGCGCAGGTGGTGCGCCTGGAGCAGACCGAGGCACGCCTGCGCAACCTCGGCCAGGAGCTGGAGCTGCTGGGCGCCCAGCGCAGCCAGCAGGAGCAGGAGCTCGGCCAGGCGCGCGAGCGCCTGGTGCGGCTGGAAGCGGACGCGCAACGGCTGCAGGCCGAGCGCGGCGAGCTCAACCAGGTCTTGTCGGCCGCCCGCACCGCGGTGCAGGCCGCGCGCGGCGCGGTGCAGACCGCCGCGCAGGCGCGCGCCCAGGCGCAGGTGCAGCTGGCCGGCCACAGCAGCGGCCTGGCCGGCATCGAGCAGTCGCTGCGCTCGCTGGCCGAGCAGGCCGAGGCGGTGGAGCGGCAGCTCGCCGCCAGCCGCGCGGTCGGCGCGGACCTCGATGCGCCGATCAGCGCGCAGGCCGAGCAGGCCGAAGCGGCGCGCGCCGCGGTGTCGGCCGCGCGCGAGCGCCTGCGCCTGGCGCGCGAAGGGCAGGCCGCCGCCGAGAACGCGCTGGCCGAGGCGGTGCGCAGCCTGCACGCCGCCGAGACGGCCAAGGAAGGCGCGCAGGAACAGTTGCAGGGCCTGCGCCTGGAGTTCGAAAACCTGCGCGCGCGGCGCGAAGGCTTCGACGCGCAGTTCGCCGAAACCGGCTTCGTCCGCGCCGAGCTGGCGCCGGGCCTGGGCGAGGACGCCGGGGTGACGGCCTGGGAGGAGCGGCTGGCGCAGATGGGCCGCCGCATCGACCGCCTGGGCGCGATCAACCTGGCGGCGATCCAGGAGCTCGACGAGGGCCGCGAGCGCGCCGCCTACCTGGAGTCGCAGCACGCCGACGTCAGCCAGGCGCTGGCCACCCTGGAAGACGCCATGCGCAAGCTCGACCAGGAAACCCAGGAACGCTTCAAGAGCACCTTCGACCAGGTCAACGACATCTTCAAGGCACGTTTCCCGCAGCTGTTCGGCGGCGGCGAGGCCTACCTGGAGCTGACCGGCGACGACCTCCTGGAAACCGGCGTGCGCGTCATGGCGCGGCCGCCGGGCAAGCGCAACAGCTCGATCCAGATGCTGTCCGGCGGCGAGAAGGCGATGGTGGCGGTGGCGATGCTGCTGGCGCTGTTCCAGCTCAACCCGGCGCCGTTCTGCCTGATGGACGAGGTTGACGCGCCGATGGACGACGCCAACGTCGGGCGTTTTTGCGAAGTGGTGCGGGAAATGTCGCAAAACGTTCAATTCATTATCATTACCCACAACAAGATCACGATGGAGCTGGCCCAGCAGCTGCACGGCGTGACGATGCAGGAGCCGGGCGTCTCCAGGCTGGTGAGCGTGGACGTGCAGCAGGCGGTGCAGCTGGCCGGGCAGGCGGAGCCTGCGTGAGGCCGGCCGCGGCCGGCGGCTTGCGCGCCGTGCACAGACAGGAGCGGAGTATGGTTGCACCCTATGAGCCATCCATGACGGCGCAAGCGTCCGTGCCCGGGAATACGCCATGACCCCATTGCAGTGGGCCCTGCTGATCTTCGGCGCGGTGGCCGTGATCGCGGTGTACCTGTACTCGCGCCGCGACCGGCGCGCCATGGACAGCTGGAACCCTTCGGAGCCGTCGGAGCCGCTGGTGCCGCCGGTGCGCGAGCGCCAGCTCGACATCTTCGCGCCGGCCGGCCAGCAGTTCGACGAGTTCGGCGTGGGCAAGCCGCGCCGCATCGCCCCGGCGCTGGGCGAGGCGGCCGACGATGCCGCGCAGGAGGACGATGCGCCGGCGGTGGATGCGCCGGCGCGCGCCGCGGCGGCGCCGCCGCAGCCGGCCAAGCCGGCGCGGCCGCAGTCGGAAAAGATCGTTTCGCTGCTGATCGCCGAGCGCGAAGGCACGCATATCCTCGGCGGGCAGATCCACGAGGCGCTGCGCGCGCAGGGGCTGGAGTTCGGCGCGCGCCAGATCTACCACCGCCTGCTCGACGACGAGCCGGTGTTCAGCGTCGCCAGCCTGCTCAAGCCGGGCGTGCTGGACCCGGCGGCGGCCGACAGCTTTTCCACGCCAGGCCTGACCATGTTCATGGTGCTGCCCGGGCCGCAGCAGCCGGCCGTGGCGATCCGCGACATGCTCGCCACCGCCGACCGCCTGGCGCGGGCGCTCAACGCCCAGGTCTACGACTCCAAGCGCAAGCCGCTGTCGCAGGGCGCGGCGCGCAACCTGCAGCTCGAAGTCGAGACCTGGGCCGACGCCAATCCTTGAGCTCCGGGTGACGCGCGTGACGCGCTCACACCAACAGCGGGCGGCCGAGCTGCGGCGGCAGCTCGAGGAGCATAACCACCGCTATTACGTGCTCGACGCGCCGTCCATCCCGGACGCCGAGTACGACCGGCTGTTCCGCGAGCTGCAGGCGCTCGAGGCGCAGCATCCGGAGCTGGCCAGCGCCGATTCGCCGACCCAGCGCGTCGGCGGCGTCGCGCTGGCGGCGTTCGCGCCGGTGCGCCACCGGCTGCCGATGCAGTCGCTCAACAACTGCTTCAGCGCCGAGGAGCTCGACGAGTTCGACCGCCGCGTGCGCGAAGGCCTGGGCATCGAGGAGGCGGAGTACGTCGCCGAGCCCAAGCTCGACGGGCTGGCGGTGTCGCTGGTGTACGAGCGGGGCTGCTTCGTGCAGGGCGCCACGCGCGGCGACGGCGAGACCGGCGAGGACATCACCGCCAACCTGCGCACGATCCGCCAGATTCCGCTGGCGTTCCGCGAATCCGGCAACAGCGTTCCGGAGCTGTTCGAGGTGCGCGGCGAGGTGTACCTGCCGCACAAAGGTTTCGAGAAGATGAACGCCGAGGCCGCGGCCAGGGGCGAAAAGGTGTTCGTCAACCCGCGCAACGCCGCCGCCGGTTCGCTGCGCCAGCTCGACCCGAAGATGACGGCGAGCCGGCCGCTGGCGTTCTACGCCTACCAGCACGGCTTCCACCGCGGCTGGACGCCGCCGCGCACGCATGCCGACGTGCTGGCGCAGCTGCGTGCCTGGGGCCTGCCGGTGTCGACGCTGATCGAGACGGTGCGCGGCGCCGCCGGCTGCCTGGACTATTACCGGCGCATGCAGGCGCGCCGGGCCAAGCTGCCGTTCGACATCGACGGCGTGGTCTACAAGCTCAACGACCTCGCCGGGCGCGAGGAGCTGGGCTCGGTGTCGCGCGCGCCGCGCTGGGCGGTGGCGCACAAGTTCCCGGCCGAGGAAGCGGTGACGGTGCTGGAGAACATCGAATTCCAGGTCAGCCGCACCGGCGCGCTGAACCCGGTGGCGCGGCTGAAGCCGGTGTTCGTGGGCGGCGCCAACGTCTCCAATGCCACCTTGCACAACATGGACGAGGTGGCGCGCAAGGACGTGCGCATCGGCGACACGGTGGTGGTGCGCCGCGCCGGCGACGTCATACCCGAGATCAAGGAGGTGCTGCCGGACCGGCGGCCGCCGCACGCGCGGCACGTGCAGGTGCCCGCCCACTGCCCGGTATGCGGCGCCCGGGTCGAACGCGAGGCCGACGACGTCAATCCGCGCTGCACCAACGGCATGTCCTGCCCGGCGCAGCTGCTGGGTGCCCTGCTGCACTTCGTGCAGCGCCGCGCCATGGACATCGACGGCCTGGGCGAGAAGCTGCTGGCGCAGCTGATCGAGCAGGGGCTGGTACGCACGCCCGCCGACATCTACAAGCTCGGCGTGGAACAACTGGCCGGGCTCGAGCGCATGGGCGAAAAGTCGGCCGCCAACGTCGTCGCGGGCATCGAAAAGAGCAAGGACACCCGGCTGGAGCGCTTCCTCTACGCGCTCGGCGTCCCCAGCGTGGGCGAAGCGACCGCCCGCGACCTGGCGCGGCATTTCGGCACGCTGGAAGAGCTGATCGGCGCGGCCGCGCGCGACGCCGCCGGCGAGGGCGACGACAGCATCAAGGCCAAGGACCGTTATGCCGAGCTGCGCAAGGTGCCGGACGTGGGGCCGGTGGTGGCGGCGCATATCTGCCATTTCTTCACCGAGCCGCAAAATCTTGAAGCAATCCAGGCGCTGCGCGACGCCGGCATCCGCTGGCCGGCGCCGAAGGCGGCGGCCGGCGGCGCCCTCAGCGGCAAGACCTTCGTCATCACCGGCACGCTGCCGGGGCTCGGCCGCGACGAGGCTTCCGCACTGATCGAAAGCCACGGCGGCAAGGTCTCGGGCAGCGTGTCGTCGAAGACCGACTACCTGCTGGCCGGCGAGGCGGCGGGCTCCAAGCTGGCCAAGGCCGAGAAACTCGGCGTGGCGGTGATCGACCTGGCGGGCCTGCGCGAAATGCTGGGCGGTTCCGGGTGAGGTGGGGATCGGTCCGCAAATGAACGCGAATAAACGCAAATAAAAGCAAGCTTAAACGAATAGAAGCGAAAATCAGGCAATCGTAAAATCGATTGGATTTTTATTGGCGTTTATTCGCGTTCATTTGCGGACCGTTTTGCCGCCGTGCGCCCGCTCAGCCGGCGTCCGGCACTTCCTCCGGCGCGCGCGCCACGATCGACAGGGCGTGGATTTCGCTGCGCATCTGCTCGCTCAAGGCCTCGTAGACCATGCGGTGCCGCGCGATCAGCGGCTTGCCGGAGAACGCCGGGCAGACGATGAAGACGCGGAAGTGGCCGCCGTTGCCGGGCTTGGCGTGGCCGGCGTGCTTGGCGCTGTCGTCGGCCACTTCCAGCCGCGTCGGCTTGAGCTCGGCCTCCAGCTTTTGACGCAGCTTCTCAGTGCGCATCATCGCGCTTGACCTCCGTGTCCAGGTACCGGCCCAGGAACGGCGCATGCATCAGCAGGAACATCAGGGTCAGCGCGGTGAAGCCGAAGACCTTGAACTTGACCCAGGTCGCCTCGGAAAAATGCGTTGCCACGAAAAAATTCAGGCCGGCGCAGAACACGAAAAAAATGCCCCAGGCGAAGTTGACCCGCCGCCATACCGCGTCCGGCAGCGCGATCTGCGACTGCGGCAGGCGCGCCAGCAGCACCTTGCCGCCGACGAAGTGGCTGGCGAACAGGGCCAGCGCGAACGCGCCGTACAGAGCGGTGGGCTTGAGCTTGATGAACTGCGGGTTGTGCAGCCACAGCGTCAGCCCGCCGAGCACGCCGGCCAGCAGCGCGGTGAACAGCTGCGTGCGCGGCACGCGCCCGGTGCGCATCCAGCTCAGCAGCACCACGCCGAAGCAGGCGGCGATGAGCACCGCCGTCGCCACGAAGATGCCGTAAAACACCCAGGCGGAGACAAACAACACCGCCGGTGCGAATTCGATGAGCGCGTTCATTACTGTCGATTAGTTTGCCGGAAGTCTCATTTCAGGCAAATGCCCCGATCCACTGAAATGTACTGCATGCCATCATCCGCCTCCAATACCGGTCGGCGGGCCGATTTCAAGCCGGTCACGGCACGTGTGCCATGCACGATACCATTGTGCCGGCCGGCAAATGTTAAAGAGGGCGGAACGTCGCGATGAGCGAGTGGCTGGAACTGCATCCGGTGAACCCGCAGCGGCGCTGGCTGCAGCGCGCGGTCACGCGCCTGCGCGAAGGCGCGGTGATCGCCTATCCCACCGACTCGTGCTACGCGCTCGGCTGCCTGGCCGGCGACAAGCACGCCGCCGAGCGCATCCGCGACATCCGCCAGTTCGGCCGCGAGCGCCTGTTCACGCTGGTCTGCCGCGACCTGGCCGAGATCTCGGTCTATGCGCGCGTCGACAACTGGCAGTACCGCCTGCTGCGCCAGCTCACGCCCGGGCCCTACACGTTCATCCTGGAGGCCACGCGCGAGCTGCCGCGCCGCCTGCCGCACGAAAAGCGCAAGACCATCGGCATCCGGGTGCCGGAGCACAAGGTCGTGCAGGCTCTGCTGGAGCTGCTGGGCGAGCCGCTGGTGAGCTGCACGCTGCAGTTCCCCGACGCGCCGGAGCCGGTGAACGATCCGCGCGACTGGCGCGAACCGCTGGCGCGCGCGGTGGACCTGGTGCTCGACGGCGGCCCCTGCGGCCTGGTGCCGACCACGGTGCTGGACCTCACCGGCAGCACGCCGGCGCTGGTGCGGCGCGGGCGCGGCGACGTTTCGGGGCTGGGCCTGGACGAGGGCGGCGCCGGCTGACCGGACGCTGCGGCCGGCCGGCGGCCGGTATAATCCGCCGATGGAGTCCCTCAATCTCGTCCAGAACTTCGCGGTCTGGGCGCTGCCGGTCATCTTCGCCATCACCCTGCACGAGGTCGCGCACGGGCGCGTGGCGCGAGCGCTCGGCGATCCCACCGCGCAGGAGCAGGGCCGGCTCAGCCTGAACCCGCTCCGACACGTCGATCCGGTCGGCACCGTGCTGGTGCCGGCGGTGCTGCTGCTGAGCCATGCCGGCTTCCTGATCGGCTGGGCCAAGCCGGTGCCGGTGGACTGGCGCAAGTTCAAGGACCCGCGGCGCGACATGGCAGTGGTCGCCGCCGCCGGGCCGCTGAGCAACCTCGCCATGGCGGTCGGCTGGGGCGTGCTGCTGAAGATTTCCCTGCTGATGGGCGGCACCGGGGGTGCCTGGTACGGCGTGGCGCTGATGGCGCGCGCGGGGATCCTGATCAACGCCTCGCTGATGGTGCTCAACCTGCTGCCGATCCCGCCGCTGGACGGCGGCCGCGTGGCGGTGGGCCTGCTGCCGATGCGCGCGGCCGTGCTGCTGGCGCGCATCGAGCCCTACGGCATGCTGATCCTGGTGCTGCTGGTGTTTGGCCACGTCCTCACGCCGTTGCTGAGCTGGCCGCTGGCGGCGGTGCTTTCGCTGATCGCCCGCTTCCTGGATCTTCCCGTCGACTGAGCCGCTCACACTTACGAACCTCGATACCGCCGTGGAACCAAGCACCAAACCGGTCGTCCTTTCCGGCATCCAGCCGTCCGGGCGCCTGACGCTCGGCAACTACCTGGGCGCGCTCAAGAACTGGGTGCGGCTGCAGGAGGACTACGCCTGCTATTACACGCTGGTGGATCTGCATGCCATCACCGTGCGCCAGGATCCGGCCGAGCTGCGCGAGCGCTGCTACGAGTTCCTGGCGCTGTACATCGCCTGCGGCCTGGATCCGCAGCGCAACGTGCTGTTCGTGCAAAGCCACGTGCCGGCGCACGCGCGGCTGGGCTGGATCCTCAACTGCTACACGCAGATGGGCGAGCTGGCGCGCATGACCCAGTTCAAGGACAAGTCGGCCAAGAACGCCGACAACCTCAACGCCGGCCTGTTCGACTACCCGGTGCTGATGGCGGCCGACATCCTGCTTTACGACACCGAGCTGGTGCCGGTCGGCGACGACCAGAAACAGCACCTGGAGCTGGCGCGCGACGTGGCGGTGCGCTTCAACAACCTCTACGGCACGCCCGAGCAGCCGGTGCTGAAGGTGCCGCTGCCGATGATCCCGCCGGTCGGGGCGCGCATCATGGGCCTGCAGGAGCCGACCGCCAAGATGAGCAAGTCGGACGACGCGCCGACCAACGCCGTCTACCTGCTGGACCCGCCGGACACCATCGTGCGCAAGATCAAGCGCGCGGTCACCGACATGGAAGCCGTGGTGCGCTTCGCCCCGGCGGAGAAGCCCGGCGTGTCCAACCTGCTGTCGATCCTGTCGGCCACCACCGGCGAGCCGATCCCGCAGCTCGAGGCGCGCTTCGCCGGGCAGGGCTACGGCGCGTTCAAGGCGGCGGTGGCCGAGTCGGTGGTGGAGTGCCTGCGGCCGGTGCAGGAGCACTACCACCGCATCCGCGACGACCGCGCCGGCTTGCTGCGCGTGCTGCGCGACGGCGCCGCGCGCGCCTGCGCCAAGGCCGACGCCACCTTGCGGCGGGTGCACGACGTGCTGGGCTTCATTCCGGAATGAGCGAAGCGCCGCAAACCCCGGCCGCCGAGCCGCTGATCCCCAGCGAGGGCGCCGGCCCGCGCATGCCGATGGTGCGCGGCGAGCGGCTGACCAAGCTGCCGGACGACCTGTATATCCCGCCCGATGCGCTGGAAGTGTTCCTGGAGACCTTCGAGGGGCCGCTGGACCTGCTGCTGTACCTGATCCGCAAGCAGAACCTCGACATCCTCGACATCCCGGTGCTGCGCATCACCCAGCAGTACATGGACTACATCGCGCTGATGCAGCAGATGCGTCTTGAGCTGGCCGCCGAGTACCTGCTGATGGCGGCCTGGCTGGCGGAGATCAAGTCGCGCATCCTGCTGCCGCGCCCGCCCGCCGCCGAGGAGGAGCAGGGCGACCCGCGCATGGAGCTGGTGCGGCGCCTGCAGGAATACGAGCGCTTCAAGACCGCGGCCGAGCGGCTGGAGACCATGCCGCGCCTCAACCGCGAGATCTTCCTGGCGCAGGCGCGGCCCGACCGCCTGCAGACCGACGTGGCGCTGCCCGCGCCGCAGCTGCGCGAGCTGCTGGAGGCGTTCCGCGAGGTGCTGCTGCGCGCCGAGCTGTTCGCCCACCACACGGTGCAGAACGAGCCGCTGTCGGTGCGCGAGCGCATGAGCCGCATCCTGGACCGGGTGCAGGCCGGGCCGGCGCGCTTCGAGGAGCTGATCGACCTGGCCGAGGGCCGCTCCGGCGTGGTGGTCTGCCTGCTGGCGGTGCTGGAGCTGGTCAAGGCGGGCATGGTCGGCGTGGCCCAGGCGGCGCCGTTCGCCGCGCTCACCATCAACGTGCCGCGCGCGCAGGAAGCCGCGGTCGAGGAAAGCTGATGCAGAAGACCCCAGAGGAATCGCCGGAGCCGGAATCCGGCCACGCCGCCGAGCCTGCCGCGGCGCCGGCGCCCGCGCACGCCGCCGAAGCGGCCGCCGCGGCGCCCGAAGCAGAGGCCGAGGGCATGGCGGACGATCCGTCCGCGTCCGCAGCGCTGGCGCAGGCTGCCGAAGCAGCGCCCGGCGCAGGCGCGGCGGACGAAGAGCCGGAAGTTGCCGAAGCGGCTGCCGATCCCGGCCAGGACGCTTCCGCCGGGGAAGGCGGGAGCACCCCCGCGCCGGCCGCCGAGCCGCCGTTCGAGCACAGCCTCGAGCTGGTGCTGGAGGCGCTGCTGCTGGCAGCGGACCTGCCGCTGTCGATCGAGCAGATGCAGCGGCTGGTCGGCTCCGAGTTCAACCTGTCGCGGCGCGAGCTGCGCCACGCGCTGGAGCACATGCAGGCGCGCTACGCCGACAGCGCCTGCGAGCTGCACGAGGTGGCCAGCGGCTGGCGCCTGCAGGTGCGCGCCGAATACGGCCAGTGGGTGAGCCGCCTGTGGCAGGAAAAGCCGCCGCGCTACTCGCGCGCGCTGCTGGAGACGCTGGCGCTGATCGTCTACCGCCAGCCGGTCACCCGCGGCGAAATCGAAGACGTGCGCGGCGTGACGGTTTCCACCAACATCCTGCGCACCTTGCTGGAGCGCGGCTGGGTGCGCGAAGTCGGGCACAAGGAAGTACCGGGCCGCCCGGCGCTGTACGGCACCACGCCGCAGTTCCTCGACGACTTCAACCTGAAGTCGCTGGACCAGCTGCCGTCGCTGCCGGAGGTGAAGGACCTGGAGCAGATCGAAGCCGCGCTGCTGCGCGTGGGCCAGGCGCTCGACAGCGCCGGCCCGGCCGGCACCGTGCCGGCCGAAGGCGAGGAGCAAGCCGCCGCCGGCGCGGCGCCGCCCGAGGCGGAAACCGGCGGCGTGCCGCCCGACGCGGTGGTGCATTGAGCGAACGCATCCAGAAGGTGCTGGCCGAGGCCGGCGTGGCCTCGCGCCGCGCGGTGGAAGCGCTGATCGAGGAGGGCCGGGTCAGCGTCAACGGCCAGCCGGCGCAGCTCGGCCAGAAGATCGAGGCGACCGACCGCGTGCGGGTGGACGGCCGGCCGGTGCGTCTGGCGAAGAAATCGGCGCCGCGGCGCGTGCTGCTGTACAAGAAGCGCGTCGGCGAGCTGGTCACGCGCGAGGATCCGGAAGGCCGCCGCACGGTGTTCCGCAAGCTGCCCGAGCTCGACGGCGGCCGCTGGATCGCCGTCGGCCGGCTCGACATCAACACCTCCGGCCTGCTGCTGCTGACCAACGACGGCGAGCTGGCGCGGCGCCTGACCCATCCCAGCTTCGAGCTGGAGCGGGAATACGCCGTACGCGTGCTCGGCGGCATGACGCCCGAAGTGCTGGAGAAGCTGCGCAAGGGCGTGAAGCTGGAGGACGGCATGGCGCACTTCGACCGCATCGAACCCGGCGACAACGAGGACGGCGCCGGCGCCAACCAGTGGTGGCGCGTGACCTTGCGTGAGGGCCGCAACCGCGAGGTGCGGCGCCTGTTCGAATCCCAGGGCCTGCAGGTCAGCCGCCTGATCCGCGTGCGCTACGGCCCGCTGGAGCTGGGCCGCGGCATCAAGTCGGGCAGCTACCGCGAAATCGAGCCGGCGGAGATGAAAAGCCTGCTGGCGGCGGTGGGCATGCAGGAGCCGGCGCGCAAGCCGCGGCGCCAGCGGGGCTAAAGCGCTTTTCGTTCCAGTGCAATCATTGCTGCACTGTCATTCCGAGCGAAGCGAGGAATCTGGCCGGGGCGCCTCCGACGAAAGTGCTTCGGCCAGATTCCTCGCCTCGCTCGGAATGACAACAGCGCAGAGCAGGCAACCGAGTCAAAAGTGCTTCAAGGATCGGAGTTGCGTGCCAAGGCCGCGCCGCTGATGCCGCGGCTGTCCGGCCCGAGCAGGTACAGCAGGTCCGGCACGGCGGTTTCGGGCAACGGCGCCGAGGCGATTTCCTCGCCCGGGTAGCCGCGCAGGCGCAGGGCGGTGCGCAGCGGGCCGGGGTCGTAGGTGTTGATGCGGATGTTGGGCTGGGTCGATTCCAGTTCCAGCGCCCAGCTCCGCGCCAGGCCCTCGATGGCGTACTTGGCCACGCCGAAGGCGCCGCGGTAGGCCTTGGCCTGGCGGCCGGCGGCGTCGGACAGGAACACCACGCTGGCATCCGGCGCGCGGCGCAGCAGCGGTAGGCACACGCGCGTGAGCGTGTAGGCGGCGGTGAGGTTGACCTGCAGGCCTTCCACCCAGTCGCGCGGGGTTTCGTCGGCCAGCGGCATGAAGGCGCGGAAATGCGCGGCGCAGTGGACGATGCCGTCGAGCCGGCCGAGCTCGCGCTCCACCGTGGCGGCCAGCTCCTCGTGCTCGGCCCAGGTGGCGCCGGCCAGGTTCATCGGGTAGATCGCCGGCTTGGGCGCGCCCTCCAGCGCTTCGATGGCGTCGTAGACCTGCTCCAGCTTCTTTACCGTGCGGCCCAGCAGCACCACGGTGGCGCCGTGGGCGGCGCAGCCCAGCGCCGCCGCGCGGCCCAGGCCGTCGCCGGCGCCGGTGACCAGGATCACGCGCTCGCGCAGCAGGCCGGCGGCGGCTGCGTAGCCCGCCGGGATTCTAGGCGGCACGGCGCATTTCGATCAGCTGCGCCAGTTCCTCGGGCGTATCCACCACCACGTCGGCGCTCCAGGTGTGCGGATCGGGCTTGTCGCCGAGGTAGCCCCAGCCGGCGGCGACCGTGCGCATATGCGCCGCGCGCCCGGCCAGGATGTCGCGCTCGTCGTCGCCGACGTAGATGCAGTGTCCCGCGGCCAGCCCGACCTGGCGGCAGGCCAGCAGCAGCGGGTCCGGCGCCGGCTTGGGCTTGGGCGTGCTGTCGCCGCTGACCAGGCAGGCGCAGCGCCCGCGCAGGCCGAGGTCGCTCATCAGCGGCTCGCTGAGCGCCGCCACCTTGTTGGTGACCACGCCCCACAGGATGCCGGTGCGCTCCAGCAGGGCCAGCATTTCGGCGACGCCGGGAAACGGGCGCGAGCCGCGGCTCAGGTGGCGGCGGTAATGGTGCAGGAAGCGGTCCTTGCGGTCCGGGTACTCCGGGTGCTCCGGCGTGATGTCCAGCGCCACCTTGAGCAGGCCGCGCGCCCCGCCGGAGGCGGCGGGGCGGTAATGCGACATCGGCAGCGGCGCCATGCCGAGGTCCTCGCGCACCAGGTTGGCGGCCAGGCCGAGGTCGGGGGCGGTGTCGACGAGTGTGCCGTCGAGGTCGAACAGGATGCAGTGGGGACTGAGCTTCAAGGGGGTCACCGGAGACGGGGCGAGCCGCGCATGCGCGGGCCGTGCATGATCAGGTCGAGACAGCTGCGGCGATGGGCTGCAATTCTCTTGCCAGCAGGGGAGTTGGCGGCGCATGCAGAGGGGGCATGCAGGCCAGTATCGCCGGGACGCATGAACATTAACTGAATGGCTTGCGGCAGTGCGTGAGGTAATTCACGTCCACGTCGGTTTCGTGCAGCGAAGCCGAACGCAGCAGCGGGTTGTAGCGCAGCCCGGCTATGCGCAGGGTTTCCAGGCCGGCGGCGCGGGC
>JADHNH010000064.1 GCA_016779605.1 Nevskia sp.
ACTCCATCGCGGCTGTCATGCAAGGAGAAGCCGCGCTGCTGCGGCATTTCACCGCCTTGGGCGTCCTGCCTGTCCATACCGTCGAGTACGAATCGCTGGTGACCGATCCGGCAGCGGCGCTGGCCGGCCTGGGCGCTTTTCTCGGACTGCCGGCCGCCGACCTGCTGGGCATGGCCGCATCCGCCGACCGGCCGATCGCCACGATCAGCGCCTGGCAGGCCCGGCAACCGGTCTACATCAGCTCGGTCGGGCGCTGGCGCCGCTACGCCGCGCATGTGCCGGAGTTGCGTCAGCTGGCCGAATCCGCCGCCTGAAAGCGCATCGCTGCGTTCAGCGCCAGTCGGCGTAGCCGAGCAGCACCGCCAGCGGCGCCAGCCGTTCCTCGGCCGGGCCGAACCATGGCCGGTAATGCAGCCAGCGGCCCTGCGCCGACCGGTAGATCGGCTTGACCACCTGGGCGTAGCTCGGCGAGGCGATACGGCGGGTGCGCGCATGCTGGTGGTAGGCCAGCACGGCCGCGTCCCATGGCAGCTCCAGGAATTCGACCAGGCGCCGCGCGTTGGGCTCAAAGTCCGCGATCAGCTCTTCGTAACGCAGATCCAGGCAGTCGGGCGCCAGGCGGCCGCGCTGTTCCAGCCACAGGCCCATCACCTGTTCGTAGATCGACGCGGTCTGCTCCAGGCTCCAGAAGCCGTGCGTGGTGTCGGTGAAGCCGAAGTTCTGCATGAAGCAGCTCAGCACCACGTCGCACGGGTGGCGCACCGCGAAGACCCATTTCGCCCGCGGAAACAGCGCCATGCCCAGGTGGATACGCACCAGGTTGAATGGATACTTGTCCACCAGGCGCCGGCCGGGCTGGCGCACGATGTGCCGGTCCACCGAGGTCCAGTAGAGCTGCCGCAGCGACTCCAGTTCAGGCTCCCTGCAGTCGGCAAGCGCCATCGGGTACCCGCCCGGCCTCCGGGACAGTTCCGCGACCACCGCCTCCAGCGCCGGACGCTCTTCCAGCACCTGCAGAGCAGGATGGGCATCGAGCATCTGGTCGAGCAGGGTCGTGCCCGAGCGCGGAAAGCCGACGATGAACACCGGCGTCTCGACCGCGGAGCCGGCGCTGCGCTGGCCCTGCACGAAGCTGTCGAGCCCGGGTTGGTCAGCCAGCCACGCAACCCGCATGCCGTCGCCCGTCGCCGGGTGGAAGCGCCGATGCAGGTCGCGGATCAGCCGGTTGGCTTCGGTAAAGGCTGCGAACGCCTCGGCGTACCGGCCGAGCCGGTCCAGCGCCACCCCGCGCTCGAATTCCAGTTCGCTGAAGAAGCGCTCCGGCGGCAACCCGTCGAAGTTCCGCGGCGACAGGGCGCGGGCGCGGTCGAAGTGCTCCAACGCGTCCGCGGGCGCATCGGCGCGCGCCTTGAGCTTGCCGCTTGCAAGCAGGTACAAGGGCAGCCCGTGGCCTGCAACCGATACCGCTTGCAGATGCGCCGCGGCCTGCTCCAGGCGGTTGCCGCGTTCGCACAGAATCGCCAGGTTCAGACGCGCCGTATCCTCGGCCGGCCAGGACTGCAGGATGAACTCCAGCGCTTCCTCGGCTGCTGCATAGCGATCCTCCACGATCCACAGCTTGGCGAACTGGTACAAGTCCGGCAGGTCGAAGGCACGCCATTGCGGCTGCCATCCCTCGACCATCTCGCGCGCCTGCACCCGCTCGCCGACTTCCTGGGCGCAGCGCGCGGCGTACAACCGGAGGCGATCATCGGTCGGTGCGGCAGATAACAGCCGCAGCATCGTTGGCAGGCATTCGCCGTACCGCCCCAGTGCAAACAGGCTCAGGCCGAAATTGAGCTGGAGTTCCGACTGAGCGGGCCACTTGAGCAGGCCGACGCGCACGATCTGCAGTGCGGCTTCCGGCTTGCCCGCGGACAGCAGGCTCGCGCTCAAGTTGACGCAATGCGAGACGCTGCCGGGCTCGGCTTCGGCCAGTGCGCCGAACAGCTCGGCCGCCTCGGCCATGCGGCCCAAACCCGCGCAAGCGAGCGCAATCCACTCGGCCGAGCGGGCGGCGTCGCCGGTGGTCACCCGGCCGAGCCGCTGTCGCAGCCGCGCCAGCGCCTGCCACTCGCCGCGGCGATAGGCCTGGGCCAGCAGGTGGGGATCGAGCTTCATCGTTGGGGCGGTGGCGGCCGCGCGGTCATCGCTTCAGCATAGCCATGCGCTCGGCCGGCGGAAAGGCGCTGGCGCGCAAGAATAAAAAGGGGGCCCGAAGGCCCCCTGGTGAAGTGCTGCGCAGCCGTCGGACGGCTATTTGTACTCGAACTTCATGCGAACGAAGAATGCACGCCCCTCGAACCGGTACAGCGAGGGATCGGTCGGGTACCCCGTGCCGCCACCGAACACGAACGAGGGTGCAAACTTGGCCTTGGCGTCGCCCAAGTCGGTCACTCCAACGGTCAGCGACGTCCCGAACGGCGCGTACTTGTAGGTGCCCGAGATGTCGATGTAGTTGACGTCGCCGACTTGGCGGCGGCAGGAGATGGTGCCGCCGAACGAGTTCACCGTGGTGTCTGCGGTGGTGTTCAGGCAGGAGCCGTCGTCGTTGGCATCGATGATCGATCCGCCGACCTGGCCCTCACGCACGTTGCCGATGTAGCGGTCGTAGATCGTGGCGCTGAACGGCCCCTTGTTCCAGTACAGGGCACCGGTGATCTTGATGCGCGGGATCGACTGCACGCCGTCGGTTTGCCCCGCAAGCGACTCGTAGCTTAGCGGAATCCCTGCAAATACGTCGGCCGACTTGTACGACTGCACGTAATTTCCATCCGTGCTGAAGACGAACGTGCCGAACGGCGTATTGGGGTAGTTCAGGCGGAACCCGATGTCCACACCCTGGGTGGTGATGAATCCGAGGTTCGCGGTCGGCTCGACGCCCAGGTTGAGGTTGCCGGTGGCGTCGCGGTTGGCCGCACCCGCCAAAGCGCATTCCGCTGTCTGGCCAGCCAGGCACGCCGTCGCCCCATCTTGCGTTGTCAGCAGGCCGATGTTGTGGCTGATCTTGTACTTGTAGTAGTCCACCTCGATCGACAGCGGCTTGTACCAGGAGGCGCTGTAGAACAGGCCGAAGTCGGTGGCGAAGCCGGTTTCCGGCTGCAGGTTCGGGTTGCCGATGCGAACCGCGCTGGCCTGGGCGTTGCTTTGTACGAAGTGCGGGGTCGGGTTGGCTTTGGTGACCGTGGTGGCGTTTGCCGCAACGTTCGGCCCGCATTCGTTGACGAACTGGGCACTGACAGCATCGGCCGCCGACAGGTTGTTGCAAGGATCGACAAAGCCCGGCGAGTCCTGCAGCGCGCCTTTGAACAGATCGTTCACCGTCGGTGCGCGGAACACGTCGGTGTAGGTGGCGCGAACGAGCAGGTCGCTGTAGGGCCGGTATTCCATGCCGTACTTGGCGTTCACGGTACTGCCGAAGCTCGAGTAGTCCGAGTAGCGCACGCCCGGAGTCAGCACAAGCGATTTCACCCCCGGGACATCGGCCAGGATCGGCACGCGGAATTCGCCGAATACCTCGCGTACGTTGTAGTTGCCGCTGGTGACCTTGGAATTGGCTTCCGACAGCGAGAAGCTTTGCTCCAGCGCGTCGGGCGTGTTCGTGAAGTGATACGAGCGGAACTCGAATCCGGCCGCACCGGAAACCGGCCCGGCCCAGAGGTCGAACAGGTCGCCGTTCAGGGTGGCCAGCACCTGCTCCTGGTCCTGCGTGGTGAAGGTGTTGGCCGTCACCGCCAGGCTCTTGACCGTGGCGCCGGTGGTGCCGAACACGTCCAGCGGCGTGCACTGCTGAATCGGGTTGCCGGCGCTGTCCAGGCAGGTCGGCACGCCGCCGACCATGGCCGAGGGGCCGAGCTGGTTGAACAGGTTTCCGAAATTGAGGTAGCCGTAGTCGGAGTCGGTCTGGTCGATACGGCCGTAGGTGAGGCCCACGTCCCACTCGAACTTGTCGAGGAGCTGACCCTTCAGGCCCACCGTGCCCTGGTAGGTGCTGGTGTTGGAAGTGAGGATGCGGTCGCCGGCCAGGGTGGCGCGGAGGGCGTAGTTGGTCACGTCCACGCCGAAGGGGTTGTACATGCTCTTGGACGAAATCGGCACTGGCGCCGTCGGGCTGATCACCGCCTGGATGGTGCCAGTGTCGAAGGGCTCAGGTGCCAGCTGCGCGTCCGAGTTCACGTGCATGTAGAAGCCGGATCCGTAAAAGCTGATATCCGGCGTGACTTCGTAGGAACCGTTGAGGAACATGCCGTGGCGCTTGGCCGGCGTCAGCAGCAAGTTCTCAGACAGGAAGTTGTAGCGGTCGCTGCCGCCCGGGCCGAAGTTCTGGCAAAACTTGCGGAAGTCGCTGGGCGAAGAACCGGTGGTGCCGTCGATGCGGGTCACGCCGCTGAAGAAGCCGTTGCCGCAATCGGCGTCCTTCGGATTCGGCGCGGCATGGAAACCCGGTACCGAGAACTTGCCGAATGGTGTGCGGCTGGAAGTGCCGGCATTCGGTGACAGCTGGGTGTAATAAAAAGCCGTCGGCGTGGCGGTGACGTCGCGCTTGGAGGCGTTGATGGCGTCGTTGCGGTCGAAATCGATGCCAACCACCACGCGACCCTTGGGGCCGCTCACGCCCCAGGTACCGTTGATGTTCTCGTGCATGCCGTCGCCACGATCGGTTTCGCCCCAGGTGCCTTCCAGGGTGGTGCCCTTGTAGTTGCGGCGCGTGATGATGTTGACCACGCCGCCGATGGCGTCGGAACCGTAGACCGCGGCCGCGCCCTGCTTCAGCACTTCGATGCGCTCAACCATGTTCACCGGGATGGTGTTCAGGTCGACATAGCTGATGTCGCTGAAAGTGGTGCCGATCACACGATGGCCGTCGAGCAGCACCAGGGTGCGCTCCGCACCAATTCCGCGCAGGTTGACCGAGGCGCCGCCGTTGCCGCCGCCATTGTTGACCTGGGCGTTGGTGACCAGACCAGTGGCCGCCGGGATGCTCTGCAGCAGGTCGCCCAGCGTGGTGGAGCCGGTGGCTTCAATGGCGCGCCGGTCCATCACGAAAACCGGGTTGGAGGTCTGCGCATCCACGCTGCGGATGCGCGAACCGGTGACCTGCACGCCTTCGAGGACCTTGGTGTCCTGCGCCAGAACCGCCGCAGGTGCGATCGCGGCGCATGCCGCGCCTGCCGCAAAAGTAAAGTAAATCGCGCGCCGAATGCGCGCATCGGTGCACAAATTCATCCGTAATCTCCCTTAACTTTGTGTGCGTAGAGGGCGCGTGCAATTCTCCATGCATTCGTGCCCAGACACTGACCGACGGAGAATAAGCAGCAAAAAAACCTTCGTCAAGCAAGAAGATAAGAAATTTTCTTGATGCAAAGCCAAGGCGGATTTTCGAGCCGGCCGCAGGCCGCCGCGGCCGCAACGGCAACGCGGCCGGAGGGAAAAGACTATCGCGGCGGCGGTGGACTGCAGCGACCGTTGCCGCGCGTTGCCTGAGTCTGGTTTTCAGCAGGTCTGCCGCTGAGAGAGCAAAAATGATGCCGCACTGCACAACGAAATGACGGAAACCTGACCCGAACCCCGGCCCGCGCAGCCCGCCTCAGTGCACGTTCAGCGAGGGGTCGTACTTCAGGAAATCGCCCGTGGTGAAGCCGGCACGCTGCTCGAATTCCTCGCGGTCCACGGTGGTGCCGTAGGCGCCCTCCAGGCAGCCGCCCGGGCCCGGCCGGATGTGGGAACCGGTTTCGCGCAGGCAGTGAATCCCGGACTGCGAGATGGGCTCCAGTGGCGGCGGCAGGACCGCCGCGGCATGCGCGGCCGGCGCAGCTTCGGGCTGCGGCCGAGCGTCGGCGCCGGCGGGCGGCCCACCGATTGCAAGCAATAGCAGCGGCAAAGCGATGCTGCGGATCCTGGACATGGCAGCCTCCGGAACCCGTGGTCTGGCTCGAACTGCAGGCTAACGCCGCCGCGCGGCGTATGCAATGGGGCCTTGTGGCCGGCGATCAGCGGCCGCTGCCCGGCCCCGAGCCGGTGATGTTTTTCATGGCGTCGAGCTGCTCCTCTTCCTGCTCGTGGAGCCGGTCCTCTTCGTCCTCCGTCATACACACGGTGTTGGTCGAAATGTGCGAGCCGACCTGGTAGTCGGTCTGGCAGGTCTTGTGCGGCTTGGCCGGCTCCGCCTGAGACTTGTCGGTCGCCGCGGTCTGCACGGGTGCGGGCGCGGCACTCTGCGCGGCCGCCGCCGGGGCGGCCTGCGCCGCGCCTGGCGCGGCGGGCGCCTGGGCACAGGCGCCGAGCATGGCCGCAAGCGCACAGCCGGCAATCAGCGATAGGGGCTTTTCAATCACGTCCGCTTCCTCGTTTAGCAAGGCGGCACCGGCTGCCGTCAGTGCAGCCGCCGCCAGTGATGGATGGCGCCTTCCGCATCGGTCCACGCGGAAGACTCCTATGCCGCATCCTACTCGCATGGCGCATGCCATGCATCCCTGTCTCCGGGCCCTGGGCAGCCCATGGTCTAGAAGCCGAACGGCTTGGCGCCGGGCGGCAGGCCGAAGGAGCAGTTGAAGGCCACCGTGATGCGCTCGTCGCGGCCGAAAAAGGGCGCAACCTCGTGCGCCAGATAGCTGGGGAACAGCACCAGCTGGCCGGCCCGCAACGAGTACTCGATGCCGCCGGCGTTGAACGGCGGCTTCAGCCGCACGTTGCCCGGGTCCACGTACATGTTGGCGTAGGGCCGCGCATCCAGGAACCGCAGTACGCCGCTGCGCGGGTGCTCGGGCGGCGTGTGGCCCGGGGCGACGCAGTAGACGCCCGACCACGAGGCCATCGGGTGCGTGTGGTTGGCGATGTAGCCGCCGTAGCGGGTGATGTGGAACCAGCAGTCGACGATCAGGCGCACGCTGTCCATGGCCTGGCGCTGCGCGGGCGAGAAATCGTTGAGCTGATGCACGACCTGCCCGAGCGTGGCCAGGCAGAAGCGGCGCAGCTCCTGCACCGGCGCATCCGGCCAGGTGAACAGGTCGAATTCGCTCTCGAAGATGTTGGTCTGCACCGTCGGCGTGCGGTCGCGCTTGCGGTAACGCTCGCCCTGCGCCTCGCGCGACAGGAACAGATCTTTCAGGCGCCCGTTCAGGGCGTCCGCATCGGGCAAATGGGTGGTAACGATCGGCGAGGCAAAGGCGCCGACGATCTGCAGCTCGGGTGCGCTCATGCCGGCTGCGGGGCCGTGCGCCGCGTGGCGCGCCGTTCGCGGAGTGGCGGGACAGGCATGCCTTGAAGCCTAACCGAAAAGCAAAACGGGCGCCGCAGCGCCCGTTTGCCTGGTCACCCTTGAGGTGCCTTGCAGCTATTCCGCGGCGGCGCCCTCTGCCGCCGGCCGGTCCACCAGCTCCACGTAGGCCATCGGCGCGTTGTCGCCGGCGCGGAAGCCGCAGCGCAGGATGCGCAGGTAGCCGCCCGGGCGCGCCTGGTAACGCGGGCCCAGGTCCTTGAACAGCTTCTGCACCGCGTCGCGGTCGCGCAGGCGCGAGAACACGATGCGGCGGTTGGCCACGCTGTCCTGCTTGGCGCGGGTGATCAGCGGTTCGGCCACCCGGCGCAGCTCCTTGGCCTTGGGCACCGTGGTGCGGATCAGCTCGTGCTTGATCAGCGAAACGGCCATGTTCTGCAGCGCCGCCTTGCGGTGGCTGGTGGTGCGGCCGAGACGGCGGCCGGCGACTTTATGGCGCATAAATCGGTTTCCAGTTTGTAGGGTGGGTCAGCCGCGCTAGCGGCGTAACCCACCATGGCACGGCGGGTTACGCGCCTGGCGGCGCTAACCCACCCTACAACAAGCTTCTCAGGCCGCGACCTTCGGCGACGACCAGTTGTCGAGCTTCATGCCCAGTTCGAGGTCGTGGGCCTTCAAGGCTTCCTTGATCTCGTTCAGGGACTTCTTGCCCAGGTTCGGCGTCTTCATCAGCTCGGTTTCGCTGCGCTGCACCAGGTCGCCGATGTAATAGACGTTTTCGGCCTTCAGGCAGTTGGTGGAGCGCACGCCCAGCTCGAGGTCGTCGATCGGGCGGAACAGGATCGGGTTCAGGTCCTTCTTGCCGCCGGTGCTGACGGTTTCCTCTTCGCCTTCCAGGTCCACGAACACCGACAGCTGGTCGCGCAGGATGCGGGCCGCCAGGCGCACCGCCTCGGCCGCGTCGATGCCGCCGTTGGTGTCGACGTCCAGGATCAGCTTGTCCAGGTCGGTGCGCTGCTCCACGCGGGCGCGCTCCACGCTGTAGCTGACGCGGCGCACCGGGCTGTACGAGGCGTCGAGCTGCAGCACGCCGATCGACAGGCCCTCTTCCTCGTTGAGCTGGCCGCGCGCCGCGGCGGGCTGGTAGCCGCGCCCGCGGGTCGCCTTCAGCGTCATGTTCAGCTTGCCGCCGGTCAGGTTGGCGATCACCAGCTCGGGGTTGACCACTTCCACGTCGTGGTCGAGCTGGATGTCGCCGGCGGTGACCGGCCCGCGGCCGGACTTGGAGATCTTCAGCTGCGCCGTCTCGCGCGCGTTCATGCGCAGCGCCACGTTCTTGATGTTGAGCAGGATGTCGATCACGTCTTCCTGCACGCCTTCAATGGCGCTGTACTCGTGCACCACGCCCTCGATCTGGGCCTCGGTGATGGCGGCGCCCGGAATCGAGGACAGCAGGATGCGCCGCAGCGCATTGCCCAGGGTGTGGCCGAAGCCGCGTTCCAGCGGCTCCAGGGTGATGCGCGCGCGCTGGGCCGAAACCTGCTCGACCTCGACGACGCGGGGCTTGAGAAAATCGGACACTGATCCCTGCATGGGAATACCTCGCTAGAAGCAGTTTCCAGCTGTGAGTTCCCAGTTTCCGGAACAGCCCACCGCGGCGTGCTTTTCTGGAATCTGGAGACTGGAAACTGGAAACCTGCCTGAAAAAACCGCCGCTGCCGCCAAAACGGCCGCCGGCTTACTTGGAGTAAAGCTCGACCACCAGATTCTCGTTGATGTCCGGCACGATCTGCTCGCGCTCGGGCAGCGACTTGAAGGTGCCCTTGAAGCCCTTTTCGTCCACTTCCACCCAGTCCGGGAAGCCCACCTGGGCAGCGATGGACAACGCCGAGGCGATGCGCGTCTGGTTGCGCGACTTCTCGCGCACTTCCACCACGTCGCCCACCTGCACGGCATAGGACGGGATGTTCACGCTCTTGCCGTTGACCAGGATGCCCTTGTGGCCGACCAGCTGGCGGGCCTCGGCGCGCGTGGCCGAGAAGCCCATGCGGTAGACCACGTTGTCCAGCCGCTGCTCGAGCATGCGCAGCAGGTTCAGGCCGGTGGCGCCCTTGGACTTGGTCGCCTTCAGGTAATAGTTGCGGAACTGACGCTCCAGCAGGCCGTACATCTGCTTGAGCTTCTGCTTCTCGCGCAGCTGCAGGGCGTAATCCGACAGGCGCGGCTTGCGCGCGCCGTGCTGGCCCGGGGGCGTATCCAGCTTGCACTTGGTTTCCAGCGAGCGCCCGCGGCTCTTTAGCAGCAGGTCGCTGCCCGCGCGGCGCGCGAGCTTGCACTTGGGGCCGATGTAACGTGCCATTTGCCTTGTTCCTCTTAAACGCGACGCCGCTTGGACGGACGGCAGCCGTTATGCGGAATCGGCGTCACGTCGCTGATATTGGTGACCTTGAAGCCGGCGGCGTTGAGCGAACGCACCGCCGACTCGCGGCCCGGGCCGGGGCCCTTGATCCGCACTTCCAGGTTCTTCACGCCATGCTCGGCCGCGGCGGTGGCGGCGCGCTCGGCCGCCACCTGGGCGGCGAACGGCGTGCTCTTGCGCGAACCCTTGAAGCCGCAGGCGCCCGCGGTGGACCAGGACAGCGCGTTGCCCTGCCGGTCGGTAATGACGACGATGGTGTTGTTGAACGAAGCGTGCACGTGGGCAACGGCGTCGCTGACGTTCTTCTTGGCGCGCTTGCGTGTCTTGGCGGTTGCGGGTTGATCGGCCATGGAATGTGCGAAAGCCTTCTTGACTTAAATGAAACCGGTGAAAAAACGGGCGAATCGGACCCCGGCGCTTCAGGTCTTGCGGATGGCCTTGCGCGGGCCCTTGCGGGTGCGCGCATTGGTGCGGGTGCGCTGGCCGCGCACCGGCAGGCCGCGGCGGTGGCGCTGGCCGCGGTAGCAACCCATGTCCATCAGCCGCTTGATGCTCATCGAGACCTCGCGGCGCAGGTCGCCCTCCACCGTGATCTTGGCGATCTCGGCGCGCAGCTGGTCCAGCTCGCCTTCGGTCAGCGTCTTCATCTGCACCGCCGGATTCACGCGCGCGGCCTCGCAGATCTTGCGGGCGCGGGTGCCACCGATCCCGTAGATGGACTGCAGGGCGATGACGACATGCTTGTTGGCCGGGACATTGACGCCCGCGATACGTGCCATGGCTACTCTCTCAAGGTGCTGCGCGGGAAAGCTGCGCAGTATAGCGAAAAATAGGTGTTTCTTTCAAATCCAAGCCTGCGGCTACCCCTGGCAAGCGCCTGCAAAGGCGCGGCTTCGGCGGGTTGGGGAGCGCCCGGCCCGGCCGACGACGACATCGAGTCATCGTCGAAGCGCTGCTTCCCGCCCAGAACCCGCTCCCAGCCATCCCTGGCGCAACCACGGCGGCTCCGTCAAACCCCTGCCCGGCCAGTCCATGGCCGGGCGTTCGGCCCAGCCGACGATGACATCGAGTCATCGTCGAAGCGCCGGGCCTCACCCCTGCCGCTGCTTATGGCGCAGGTCGGTGCAGATGACACGCACCACGCCGTTGCGCCGGATGACTTTGCAGTTGCGGCAGATTTTCTTGACGGAAGCACGCACTTTCATGGTTCAAGACCTCAAAAATCCTACGAAAAACAGCGCCGGCGGGCCTGCCGCCCGCAGCGCGCTTGCGGCCCTCTAGCGCCGGGGCAGGCCGCCGCGGCCGCCCGGTTTGGTGCTCAGGGACTTCAGGTTGGCCTTCTTCAGCAGGCCTTCGTACTGGTGCGACATCAGGTGCGCCTGCAGCTGCGCGATGAAGTCCATCACCACCACCACGGTGATCAGCAGGGAGGTGCCGCCGAAGGAAAACGGCACGTGCCAGTAGTCGATGAAGATCTCCGGCAGCAGGCATACCAGCGTCACGTACACCGCGCCCAGCACGGTCAGCCGGGTCAGCACCTGGTCGATGTACTCGGCGGTCTTCAGCCCGGGCCGCACGCCCGGCACGATCGCGCCGGATTTCTTCAGGTTCTCGGCGGTTTCCCGCGAATCGAAGACCAGCGCGGTATAGAAAAAGCAGAAAAAGATGATCAGGCCGGCGTACAGCACCGAATACAGCAGCTGCCCGGGCGACAGGATGTTGGCCAGCCGCTGCATCGCGTGCTGCACCAGGCCGCCGCTGCCGGAATCGCCGAAAAACCGCACGATGGACGCCGGAAACAGGATGATCGAGGAGGCGAAGATCGGCGGGATCACGCCCGACATGTTCAGCTTCAGTGGCAGGTGCTGGGTCTGCGCGGCGAACAGGCGGCGGCCCTGCTGGCGCGGCGCGTGGTGGATCGGGATGCGCCGCTGGGCGCGCTCCACGTACACCACGAACCAGGTGACCACCACCACGACGATGGCCACCACCGGCACCAGGAAGCGGTTGAGCGAACCCTCGCTGACCAGCTGGGCGGTGGAGCCGATGGCGCTGGGGAACCGCGCCACGATGCCGGCGAAGATGATCATCGACATGCCGTTGCCGATGCCGCGCTCGGTGATCTGCTCGCCCAGCCACATCAGGAACATGGTGCCGGTGACCAGCGCCACGGTGGCGGTGAACACGAAGCTGAAGCCGGGTGCGATGGCGACGTTCTGGCTCTGCAGCGTGCCAGCCAGGGCGCCGCCCTGGAACAGCGCCAGGCCCAGCGTGCCGAAGCGGGTGTACTGGGTCAGCTTGCGCCGCCCGGCCTCGCCTTCCTTGCGCAGCTCCTTGAGTGCCGGCGTGACCGAGGTCATCAGCTGCACGATGATCGAGGCGGAGATGTAGGGCATCACGCCCAGGGCGAAGATCGACACGCGGTGGAACGCGCCGCCCGAGAACATGTTGAACATGTCCAGGATCGTGCCCTGGCTCTTGCCGAACATGTCCGCCAGCTTCGCCGGGTTGATGCCCGGCACCGGGATGAACGAGCCGATGCGGTAGACGATCAGCGCGCCGAGCAGGAACAGCAGGCGGTTGCGCACCTCCCCGATCTTGGAGAGGTCCGGGATCATGCCGCCGCCGGAGCCGTTTGCCATGGGTGTCGTCCGCCAGAGTCGCCGTTCGCGCGGCGGCTTATTCCTGGATGCTGCCGCCGGCGGCGGCAATGGCTTCGCGCGCGCCCTTGGTGACGCCGACGCCCTTCAAGGTGACCGCACGGGCCAGCTTGCCCGACAGGATCACCTTGGCCTGCTCGGTCTGCACCGGCACCACGCCGGCCTTCTTGAGCGCGGCCAGGTCGATCTCGGTTTCCGCCATCTTCTGCAGGTCCGACAGCCGCACCTCGGCGCTGAACTTGGCCATCGCCGAGCGGAAGCCGCGCTTGGGCAGGCGCCGCTGGATCGGCATCTGGCCGCCCTCGAAGCCGAGCTTGCCGCGGCCGCCCTTGCGCGCGCGCTGGCCCTTGTGGCCGCGGCCGGCGGTCTTGCCGATGCCCGAGCCGATGCCGCGCCCGACACGGGTGCGGGCGGTCTTGCTGCCCTTGGCGGGCTTGATGCTGTTCAGTTTCATGTTCGATTCCCGATTCCCGGCGTGCGGAAAACTCAGACTTCCTCGACCTTCAGCATGAACGCGGCCTTGCGCACCATGCCCAGGTTTTCCGGCGTCGCCGCCACCTGCACCGTCTGGTGCATGCGCGACAGGCCCAGGCCGCGCACGCAGGCGCGGTGCATTTGCAGGCGCCCGAACGGGCTCTTGACCAGGGTGACGCGGAGCTGCCGCGCGGCGGCGGGGTTGGCGGTGGTCATGGCGTCTCCCTTTTAGCCGAGGATTTCTTCGACCGTCTTGCCGCGCTTGGCGGCAATCTCGGACGGCAGGTTCATGCGCTTGAGCGCGTCCATGGTGGCACGCACCACGTTCATGGCGTTGCGCGAGCCGAACGACTTGGCCAGCACGTTCTGCACGCCGGCCACTTCGAACACCGCGCGCATCGCACCGCCGGCGATGACGCCAGTACCGTCGGAGGCCGGCCGCATGAACACCTTGGTCGAGCCGTGCTCGCCCCAGATCTCGTGCTGCAGGGACAGGCCCTTGAGCGGCACCATGATCATGTTCTTGCGCGCCTTTTCCATCGCCTTCTGGATCGCCACCGGCACTTCGCGCGCCTTGCCGTAGCCGAAGCCGACGCGGCCGGCGCCGTCGCCCACCACGGTCAGCGCGGTGAAGCCGAACTGGCGTCCGCCCTTGACCACCTTGGCGACGCGGTTGACGGTGACCAGCTTCTCCTTGAGGTCGCCGCCGGACTGGACATCATCGAAACCAACATTGGGATTTGCCATTTAGAACTCCAGTCCGCCTTCACGCGCGGCGTCGGCCAGCGCCTTGATGCGGCCGTGATACTTGAAGCCCGAGCGGTCGAAGGCAACCTTGGTGATGCCGGCGGCCTTGGCGCGCTCGGCGATGGTCGCACCGACTTTCTTGGCGGCGTCGACGTTGCTGGTGCCTTCCAGCCCCTCGGCCAGCGCCTTTTCCACGGTCGACGCGGCGACCACGGTGCTGCCGGCGTCGCCGGCAATGATCTGGGCGTAGATATGGCGTGGGGTGCGGTGCACCGACAGGCGCGGCACGCCCAGTTCGCGGATCTTGGCGCGCGAGCGGCGCGAGCGGCGCAGACGGCTTTGCTTTTTCTCTTGCATGGTATGTCTCCAGAAGCCGGCGGTACGTGGAGCCGGGGCCCGGCCGATCGCAAGGTGTTCGCTGCGATGTCCGGTGCCCGGAATCCCGATTTCCGTCTTTACTTCTTCTTGGCCTCCTTGAGCGTGACCTTTTCGTCGGAATAGCGCACGCCCTTGCCCTTGTAGGGCTCCGGCGGGCGATACGCGCGGATCTTGGCGGCCACCAGGCCGACCAGTTGCTTGTCCGCCCCCTTGACCACGATCTCCGTCTGGCTCGGCGTCTCCACCGTGATGCCTTCTGGAATGGCGAACTCGACCGGGTGGGAGAAGCCCAGCGACAGGTTGAGCTTCTTGCCCTGCACCTGTGCGCGGTAGCCCACGCCGACCAGGCCGAGCTTGCGCTCGTAGCCCTGGGTGACGCCGTTGACCATGTTGTTGAGCAGCGCCCGCACGGTGCCCGAAAGCGCCGGCGTCAGCTTGATGGACTCGCCGTCGATGTTGGCGACGCCGTCCTTGATTTCCAGGCGCACCGCCTGCGGCAACGGCAGCGTGAGGCTGGACTTCGGGCCCTTGACGGTCATCGTGCCGTCGGCGGCGGTGACCTGGACCCCGGCCGGAATCTTCACCGGCGATCTTGCGACTCTGGACATGATAGGAGCTCTTGCTTGCTTGGCGGCCGAAGGATCAGGCCACCAGACAGATGATTTCGCCGCCCTGTCCGGCGGCACGCGCCTGGCGGTCGCTGACCACGCCGCCAGGCGTGGAGATGATCGCCACGCCCAGGCCGCCCATGACCTTCGGCAGCGCGTCCTTGGCCTTGTACACGCGCAGCGACGGCGTGCTCACCCGGTCCAGGCGCTCGATCACCGGCTTGCCCTCGAAATACTTCAGGGTCACCGTGATGGTTTTCTTGTTGCCCTCGGCCTTGACCGAATAGTCGCCGATATAGCCTTCCTGCTTGAGCACGGCGGCCACTGCCTCGCGCTGCTTGGAAGACGGCGACACGATGTGCTTCTTGCGCGCCTGCTGACCGTTGCGGATGCGGGTCAGGAAGTCGCCGATAGGATCGTTGATGCTCATGCTTGCCTCAAATCTTCTTCGGGATGGGGGGTGCCGGCGCTACCAGCTGGCTTTCTTCAAGCCCGGCACTTCGCCGCGCATCGCCGCCTCGCGCAGCTTGGTGCGGGCCAGGCCGAACTTGCGGTAGACGCCGCGCGAACGCCCGGTGACCTTGCAGCGGTTGCGGACGCGGCTGGCGCTGGAGTCGCGCGGCAGCTTCTGCAGCTTCTCCGCCGCCGCCTGCCGTTCCTCGTAGCTCGAGTCCGGGTTGACGACCGTCGCCTTCAAGGCCGCGCGCTTCTTCGCGTGCTTCTTGACGAGCTTGGCGCGCTTCTTCTCGCGCTCGATCATGTTGGTCTTGGCCATAGTGGAGCCTGCCTTGCCTGGACGTTACTTGCGGAACGGGAAGTTGAACGCCTCCAGCAGCAGGCGCCCCTCCTCGTCGTTCTTC
The DNA here is from genome assembly GCA_016779605.1 of Nevskia sp. Classification (GTDB taxonomy): domain Bacteria; phylum Pseudomonadota; class Gammaproteobacteria; order Nevskiales; family Nevskiaceae; genus Nevskia. Next base: position 15,402 of record JADHNH010000064.1, read on the forward strand.
GCGGTGGTGGTGATGGTGATGTTCATGCCGCGCAGCTGATCGACCTTGTCGTAGTCGACCTCGGGGAAGATGATCTGCTCGGTGATGCCGAAGTTGTAGTTGCCCTGGCCGTCGAAGCCTCGCGCGTTGAGGCCGCGGAAATCGCGGATGCGCGGCAGTGCGATCGACACCAGCCGCTCCAGGAACTCCCACATGCGCTCGCTGCGCAGCGTCACCTTCACGCCCACCGGGAAGTTCTCGCGCACCTTGAAGCCGGCGATGGAAAGGCGCGACTTCGTCACCACCGGCTTCTGGCCGGCGATGGCGGTCATGTCCGACACCGCGTGCTCGATGACCTTGCGGTCCGAGGTCGCCTCGCCCACGCCCATGTTGAGCGTGATCTTGGAGATGCGCGGCACCGCCATGGCATTGCAGCCGAGCTTCTTGCGCAGCTCGGGGGCGACGGTGGTCTGGTAATGCGTTTGCAGGTTGGCAGCCATAAGAATCACTTTTCGGTTGGTAGGGCGGGCGGGCCGCGCCGGCGGGATCAGCCGCCGCGTGCCGGCCAATCGGCCTTACTCAAACATCCACGACTTCCTGGTTGGACTTGAAATAGCGCACTTTCTTGCGCGATTCGCCTTCGCCGATCGTCTTGAAGCCGACGCGGTCGCCCTTGCCGGTGGCCGGGTTGAGCAGCATCACGTTGGAGCTGTCCAGCGGCATTTCCTTCTCCACGATGCCGCCGGAGACGCCGGTATTCGGATTGCCCTTCTGGTGCTTCTTGACGACGTTCACGCCTTCGACGACGACATGCCCGTCCGCCAGCACTTCGCTGACCTTGCCGCGGCGGCCCTTGTCCTTGCCCGTAATGACGACGACCTCGTCGCCCTTCTTAATTCTGCGCATGAAACACCTCAAATCCGGTTCGAAAGGCGCGCAACGCCTCAAATGACCTCGGGGGCCAGCGAAATGATGCGCATGAAGCGGTCGCGCAGCTCGCGCGTCACCGGCCCGAAAATGCGCGTGCCGATCGGCTCCAGCTTGTTGGTGATGAGCACCGCGGCATTGCTGTCGAAGCGGATGCGCGAGCCGTCCGGCCGGCGCACGCCGTGCTTGGTGCGCACCACCACCGCGTCGTGCACTTCGCCCTTCTTGACCTTGCCTCGCGGGATGGCGTCCTTCACCGTCACCTTGATGACGTCGCCGATCGCCGCGTAGCGCCGGTGCGTGCTGCCCTTGACCTGGATCACCTGCACCAGCTTGGCGCCGCTGTTGTCGGCCGCCACCAGCATGGATTCCTGCTGAATCATGGCTGTTAACCCCCCGCCGCGCCGGAGGCGCTTTCGAGGATTTCAGCCAGCCGGAAATGCTTGGTGCGCGACAGCGGGCGCGTCTCGACGATCGCCACCAGGTCACCCTCGTGGCACTTGTTGTCCTCGTCGTGCGCGTGCAGCTTGGTGGTCTTGCGCAGCAGCTTGCCGTACAGCGGATGCTTGACCGTGCGCTCCACCGCCACCGTGATGGTCTTGTCCATCTTGTTGCTGACCACGCGGCCGACGATGCGGCGCTTGGTCGCGGCGGCCTGCGCCGCCGGTTCCTGATTGACTTCGCTCATGACGCTTTCGCCCCGTGGCTGGCCTGCTGCTGCACGATGGTCTTGACGCGCGCAATCTTCTTGCGCACGTCGCGCACCAGGTTGGACTGGCTGAGCTGGCCGGTGGCCTGCTGCATGCGCAGGTTGAACTGCTCCTTGCGCAGGGCCGCCAGCTCTTCCTTCATCGCGGCGAGAGACTTGCCGCGCAGATCCTTCACGTAATCGGAACTCTTCATTTCAGTTTCCAGTTTCCAGTTCCCGGTTGCCGGAGAGGCGGTTCCAGCGCTTGACTGGAAACCGGCAACCGGCAACCGGAAGCGCCTTCACAAAATCGTCCGGAACACGAAGGTGGTCTTGACCGGCAGCTTCGCGGCGGCGAGCTTGAACGCCTCGCGCGCGTCGGCTTCCGTCACGCCTTCCATCTCGTAGAGCATCTTGCCGGGCTGGATCTTGGCCACCCAGTACTCGACGTTGCCCTTGCCCGAGCCCATGCGCACTTCCAGGGGCTTCTTGGTCACCGGCACGTCCGGGAAGATGCGGATCCACAGCTTGCCGCCGCGCTTGACGTAGCGCGTGATGACGCGGCGCGCTGCCTCGATCTGGCGGGCCGTCACGGCGCCCCGCTCGGTCGACTTCAGCCCGAATTCGCCGAAGCTGACCTTGTTGCCGTTCTGCGCCAGCCCGCGGTTGCGGCCCTTCTGCTGCTTGCGGTATTTGGTTCTCTTTGGCTGCATCATGGCAGCGCTCTCCTAAAATCGATGGCGGTCGTCGCAATGGCCCGGTGGCAGCTCAGGCGGCGGCCTCTGCGGCCTCGTCCTTCCTGCCGCCGTGGTGCGGTTCGGCCTCGAACACTTCGCCGCTGAACACCCACACCTTCACGCCGATCACGCCGTACGTCGTCTTGGCCTCGGCGGTGGCGTAGTCCACGTGGGCGCGCAGCGTGTGCAGCGGCACGCGGCCTTCGCGGTACCACTCGGAACGCGCGATTTCCGCGCCGTTCAGGCGGCCGCCGACCTGGATCTTGATGCCGCCGGCGCCCAGGCGCATGGCATTGGTCACGGCGCGCTTCATGGCGCGGCGGAACATGATGCGGCGCTCGAGCTGCTGGGCGACGCTTTCGGCGATCAGCTTGGCGTCGAGCTCCGGCTTGCGGATTTCCTCCACCGAGATGTGCACCGAGTCGGGCTTCAGGCCCATCAGCTTGGACACTTCCTGGCGCAGCTTCTCGATGTCCTCGCCTTTCTTGCCGATCACGATGCCCGGGCGCGCCGTGTGGATCGTCACCCGCGCCGACTTGGCCGGACGGTCGATCTGCACGCGCGACACCGAGGCCTGCGCCAGCTTCTTGGCCAGGAACTCCCGCACCAGCATGTCCTTGGTCAGGTTGTCGCCATAGGCGCCCCGCTCGGCGTACCAGTTGGAACGCCACTGCGTGGTGATGCCCAGGCGGAACAGGTTCGGATTGACTTTATGACCCATGGTCGCTCGCCCTTACTGTTTGGCCGCGCCGGCGGCGCCGCGGCCGTCGGAGACCCTGATCGTGATGTGGCTGGTGCGCTTGAGGATACGGTCGGCGCGGCCCTTGGCCCGCGGCCGGATGCGCTTCATCGTCGGCCCCTCGTCGACCATGATCTCGGCAATCTTCAACTCGTCCACGTCGGCGCCGTCGTTGTTCTCGGCGTTGGCGATGGCGGACTCCAGCACCTTGCGGATGATGCCGGCGGCACGCTGGCGCGAGAACTTCAGGGCGTCCAGCGCTTCCGACACCGGCTTGCCGCGCACCAGGTCGGCAAGCAGCCGGCCCTTGTACGGTGACAGTCGGACGAATTTGAGTACGGCTTGCGTCTGCATGGCTTGGCTTCCTCTAGCCGGCCGCCGCGGCGGTCTTCTTGTCGCCGGAGTGACCCTTGAAGGTGCGCGTCGGCGCGAATTCGCCCAGCTTGTGGCTGACCATGTTCTCGGTGATGAACACCGGGATGTGCTGGCGCCCGTTGTGCACCTGGATGGTCAGGCCGACCATGTCGGGCGTGATCATCGAGCGGCGCGACCAGGTCTTGATCGGCTTCTTGACGCGGCTGCCCTGCACGTCCATCACCTTCTTGGCCAGGTGATGGTCGACAAACGGGCCTTTCTTGACTGAACGCGGCATGACGGGCTCTCGTTAAGACTGATTCAACTTACTTCTTGTGGCGGCTGCGCGCGATGAACTTCTGCGTGCGCCCAGAAAAACAATGTTCCTTGCGGGTCTTCATAACCGCTACTTCTTGTGCCTGCTGCGAACGATGAATTTCTGCGTCCGCTTGTTCTTGCGGGTCTTCAGACCCTTGGTCTTCTGGCCCCACGGCGACACCGGGTGCGGGTTGCCCTGGCCGGACTTGCCCTCGCCGCCGCCGTGCGGGTGGTCCACCGGGTTCATGACCACGCCGCGCACGGTCGGGCGGATGCCCTTCCAGCGGCGCGCGCCGGCCTTGCCCCAGTGACGCAGGTTATGCTCGTTGTTGCTGGCCTCGCCGATCACCGCGCGGCACTGGCTGTGCACCTTGCGCATCTCGCCGGAGCGCAGGCGGATGGTGGCGTACTCGCCTTCGCGCGCCACCAGCTGCACCGCCGAGCCGGCCGAACGGGCCAGCTGCGCGCCCTTGCCCTGGCGCAGCTCGACGCAATGCACGGTCGAGCCGATCGGGATGTTGCGCAGCGGCAGGGCGTTGCCCGGCTTGATCGGCGCGTCGGAGCCCGACTGCACCTGGTCGCCGGCGGTGACGCCGCGCGGGGCGATGATGTAGCGCCGCTCGCCGTCCTTGTACAGCAGCAAGGCGATGTGCGCGCTGCGGTTGGGGTCGTACTCGACCCGCTCGACCTTGGCCGGCACCGAATCCTTGTCGCGCTTGAAGTCGATCACGCGGTAGTGCTGCTTGTGCCCGCCGCCCTGGTGGCGCGTGGTGATGTGGCCGTGGTTGTTGCGGCCGCCGGTGGACTTCTTGGCTTGCACCAGCGGGCCGTACGGCTCGCCCTTGTGGAGACCCGTGACCTTGACTGCCACCACATGGCGGCGTCCCGGCGAGGTCGGCTTCATCTTCTGGAGGGACATGGCTGTTGTCCGTTAATCAGTATTGGCGCGGGCCGCGGTCAGGCGGCCGCGGCGGCCAGCAGATCGATCTGCTGGCCTTCGGCGAGGGTCACGTAGGCCTTCTTCCAGTCGGAGCGCACACCTTCCGACCGGCCGAAGCGCTTGGTCTTGCCCTTGACGTTGAGCGTGCGCACGTCCTGCACCTTGACGTTGAACATCAGCTCGACGGCGCGCTTGATCTCGGGCTTGCGCGAATCCCGCAGCACCTTGAAAACGTACTGCTTTTCCAGCGGCATCTCGCTCAGCCGGGTGCTCTTTTCCGAGACCACCGGGGCCAGGATGATCTGGTGCAGGCGCTCGCCCGCAATCTGGACTTTGCTCATGACAGCCAGCTCTCCAGCAGCTTGACCGCGGGCGCGGTCAGCAGCACTTTGTCGAACGACAGCAGCGCCACCGGGTTGATCGCCTCGACGTCGATCACGTTGACGTGGGGCAGGTTGCGCGCCGACAGGTACAGGTTCGGCTCCAGCACGTCGGTGACGATCAGGATGTCCTGGGTTCCGAACGCCGCGAGCTTCTCCAGCAGGCCCTTGGTCTTGGGGCCGCTCACCGCAAAGCTGTCGGTCACCAGCAGGGTGCCCTGGCGGTTGAGCTCGGAAACGATCGAGCGCAGCGCGCCGCGGTACATCTTGCGGTTGACCTTCTGGCTGTGGTCGCGCGGCACCGCCGCGTGGGTCTTGCCGCCGCCGCGCCACAGCGGGCTGCGGATGGAGCCGGCACGCGCCTGGCCGGTGCCCTTCTGCTTCCACGGCTTGCGGCCGCCGCCGGATACTTCGGCCTTGGTCTTCTGCTTGGCGGTGCCGGCCCGGCCGCCGGCCAGGTACGCGGTCACCACCTGGTGGACCAGCGGCTCGTTGAACGCCGCGCCGAACACGGTGTCGGCGACGTTGAGCTTTTCGGTGCTGCTGTGGAGTTGGAGTTCCATGGAGCGTCTCACTTCACCGTGGGCCGCACGACCACGTCGGCGCCCTTGTGGCCGGGCACTGCGCCCTTGACCAGCAGCAGGTTGCGCTCGGCGTCGATCCGCACCACATCGAGGTTGATCGCGGTAACGCGCTCGTCGCCCATGTGGCCGGCCATTTTCTTGCCCTTCCAGACCTTGCCGGGGCTCTGGCGCTGGCCGATGGAGCCCGGCATGCGATGCGACAGCGAGTTGCCGTGGCTGGCGCGGCCGCCGCCGAAGTGCCAGCGCTTGTGCCAGCCGGCGAAACCCTTGCCGATGCTGGTGCCGGTGACGTCGACGGCCTTGACGCCCTCGAAGATACCGACCTTGATCTCCGCGCCGGGCGCGAAGTCCTGGCCTTCGCCGTCGTTCAGGCGGAACTCCCACAGGCCGCGGCCCGCGGCCATGCCGGCCTTCTTGTAATGGCCGGTGAGGGGCTGGTTGACGCGGCTGGTCTTCTTCTCGCCGGTGGTCACCTGCACGGCGCGGTAGCCGTCGGTTTCCACGGTTTTGACTTGGGTGATGCGGTTGGGCTCGCACTCGATCACGGTGACCGGGATGGATTCACCGCCTTCGGTGAACACCCGGGTCATGCCCGCTTTGCGCCCGACGATGCCGATGGTCATTGCTCTGTCTCCTTCGGCGCTTAGTTGACGCGGATCTGGACTTCGACGCCGGCCGGCAGGTCGAGCTTGGACAGGGCGTCCACGGTCTTCTCGGTCGGGTCGATGATCTGCATCAGCCGCTTGTGCGTGCGGATCTCGTACTGGTCGCGCGCGTCCTTGTCGGCGTGCGGCGACACCAGGACGGTGTAGCGCTCCTTGCGGGTCGGCAGCGGGATGGGCCCGCGCACGACGGCGCCGGTCCGCTTGGCGGTCTCCACGATCTCCCGCGCCGATTTGTCGATCAGGCGGTGATCGAAGGCTTTGAGCCGAATGCGAATCGATTGGCTGGTCGCGGCCATGCTCTCACTCAAGTCTTAAAGAACGGTCCTTGCGCACGCGCAGAGGCGGGCGAAGGTCATGCGGAAAGGGCGCGAATTATAGCGGCGCCC
>JADHNH010000065.1 GCA_016779605.1 Nevskia sp.
CCAAGGGTCTATCTACCACCGCTGCACTGGTCATCCTGGCACGCAAAATCGCGCGCATCGCTTGGTCCGTCTACCACCATCAGACCAATTTTGATCCAAGCCGGCTCTTGCCGGCTTGACCAGAACCATAGAATCTCAGGATGACGGAAATATATGCATTTGAATCGAAATTGCTACAGCTGGTGCATTTGCCCCGGTTTGCATTCGTAGCGCGGTGGCGTAGGCTTCAGCCTGCCTGACACGAGCCGGGCATTTCAGGGGAAATCGCAGGTGAAGCCTCTCCGGGTCCGCGGACTGGCGTCCGTGCTGCTGCTGGCCTGCGCGGCGGGCGCGGCGGGTGCCGACGAAAGGGTGGTGGAAGCGTATTTCCTCAACCACCTGCCGAACGGCAGCGACAGCGACCCTATCGAGTCCGCCTCGATGGACGACCGCGTGCTGTGCATCGTCGTGCACGGCACGGAGTTGCCCGAGGGTGAGCACGAATACCACATGACCATCACCGACGGCCGCAACCGCGAGGTATTCAACTACCGCGTGCCGATCCGGGGGGTGCGCGGCGTCTGGATGCAGCGCACCTGGCGCAATTACATCCGCACGGAGGATGCGCCCGGAACCTGGTCGTTCACCGTGGAAATCGACGGCAAGCAGGTGCTGGAACGCGATATCCAGGTCGACCCGCCCAGCGCGAAGTGACGGCCCGTCCTATTCCAGCCGCACCGCAAACAGCGCCTTGGATCGGCGCCACACGTAAGCCGCGGTCAGCAGCGTCATCGCGCCGCCGAACACCACCGACGGCACCGTGCCCAGCAGGCGCGCCGCCAGGCCGGATTCGAATGCGCCCAGCTCGTTGGACGCGCTGATGAACACGCTGTTGACCGAGATCACGCGGCCGCGCAGGTGATCCGGCGGCATGACCTGCAGCACGGTACCGCGGATCACCACGCTGACGCTGTCGAAGGCGCCGGCCATGAACAGCGCCGCGACCGACAGCCAGAAGCTGCGCGACAGGCCGAACACCAGGGTGGCCACGCCGAAGCCGGTCACCGCCACCAGCAGGTTGCGCCAGGCGCGGTGGGTGGGCGGATAGCGCGTGCAGGCCAGCACCGACAGCATGGCGCCGACCGAGGATGCCGCTCGCAGCACGCCCAGGCCCTGCGCGCCGACGTGCAGGATGTCGGCGGCGAAAACCGGCAGGATCGCCACCACCCCGCCGAACAGCACCGAGAACAGGTCCAGCGAGATCGAGTAGAGGATGATCGGCGTGCGCCGCACGAAGTCGATGCCCTCGCGCAGGCTCTGCCAGATGCCGGCATCCTCTTGCGCCGCCTGCTGCGGCGGCGGCTGCGGCGGGCGCGGCCGGATGCGGCTGAACAGCGCCAGGGCAAGCGCGGTGAGCAGCATCACCGCCGCCAGCGTCGCGGTGAGCCCGGCGAGCGAGTACAGGAAGCCGGCGAACAGCGGCCCGGCGATCGCCCCGCCCTGCCAGCCGGTGCTGCGCCAGGCCGAGGCGTTGCCGTAATGCTCGCGCGGCACCAGGAAGGCGGTGAGCGAGCCGGCCGCCGGCGTCAGGAAACCGCGCGCCAGCCCCAGCGCGGCGATCACGCCGTAGATCACCAGCAGCAGCGTGGCCTGCGGCAGCCGGCCGCGCACCGCCGGCAGGGTCACCGCCAGCAGCACCGCCGAGCCCAGCAGCACGAACGCCAGGCTCATGACGATGATGCGGCGGCGCTCGTGGCGGTCGGCGAAATGGCCGCCGAACAGCGCCAGCGAGATGAACGGCACCGCCTCCGCCAAGCCGGTGAGCCCCAGCACCAGCGGGTCGTGGGTCATGGCGTAAAGCTCGTAGCCCAGCACCATTTCCTGCGCCAGCATGGCGACGGTGAACAGGAACACGCCGGCGATCAGGTTGCGGAACTCGCCGAAGCGCAGCGCCGCATAGGCGTCGTCCTGCCGCGGCGACGGGGGGCCGGAATCCGATCGGGTCATTCTTTAATCTTAGGGCTGCAAGACCGGCGTCAGTGGGTAGTCGAGGCGGGGGCGCAAAAGCAAAACGGTCCGCCAATAAACGCGAATGAAAAGCAAATCTTAATGACGGAATCAATGAAGATTTATTGGCGTTTATTGGCGTTCATTTGCGAACCTGCTTCCAGTCTGCATGACCGGAGCGCTAATCCTGGCCCGGTTCGGAACCCCCGATCCGCAGGGCCGCATCATAAAGCTTGCGGCGCGGCGCGCCGGTGATTTCCGCCGCCAGCCGGGCGGCGGCGGACAGCGGCAGCTCGGGCAGCAGCAGGCGCAGCACGCGTTCGCCTTCGGCCAGGCCGCCGTCGCGCGTTTCGCCCTCGATCAGCAGCACGAACTCGCCGCGACCGCGGTTGGGGTCCTGCGCCTGCCAGTCGCGCAGCTCCGCGGCGGTGCCGGCGCGGCTCTCCTCGAAACGCTTGGTCAGTTCGCGTGCCAGGCAGACGCGCCGCTGCGGCCCGAGCGCTTCGACCACGTCGTCGAGGCACTCGCCGATGCGGTGCGAGGATTCGTACACGATCACGGTGCGCGGCTCGGCGCCGAGCCGGCGCAGGCGCTCGCGCCGCGCCGCCGCCTTGGGCGGCAGGAAGCCGGCGAACACGAACGAGTCGCTCGGCAGGCCGGAGATCGACAGCGCCGCCACCGCCGCGCACGGCCCCGGCACGGCGAACACCGGCTGGCCGGCGGCGCGCGCCGCGCGCACCAGCGCGAAGCCGGGGTCGGACACCAGCGGCGTGCCGGCATCCGACACCAGCGCCAGCGAACGTCCCTCGCGCAGCAGCGCCACCAGCCCGGTGGCGATGCGGTCCTCGTTGTGCTCGTGCAGCGCGGTCATTGGCCGGCGCAGGCCCAGGTGCGCCAGCAGCGTGCCGGTGGTGCGGGTGTCCTCGGCGCAGATGCGGTCCACCGCGCCCAGCACCGCCGCCGCGCGCGGGCTCAGGTCGCCCAGGTTGCCGATTGGCGTGGCCACCACGTAGAGGGCGCCGGGCTGCACCGCCGCGTCGGCCGCGGCGGCGGGCGGGGCATCCGTGGCGACCGGGGGTGGGGTGGGCATGTCATACTTTAACGGTCCGGCGCGCTTCCTTTCGCCGCACGCCCGTCCCCGTTCAATGATCCGATTCGACAGCTTGTTCCCGCGCAGCGTGCCGGCCCTGGTCGGGGCGCTCATGGCGATCCTGGCCGGCTGCTCGGCGTTCGGCGCCGGCGTCAGCGGCTCCCGCAGCACCGGGCCGAGCAGCGCGGCGGCCGACGCGCAGAAAGCCCTGGCGCGCGGCGACTATGCCGGCGCCGCGCGCGCCTGGGAACGCGCCTCGGTGCAGGCCGTACCGCCGCAGTCTTCCGAATTCCGCCTGCGCGCGGCCGAGGCCGCCACCGACGGCGCCGATTACGCCCTGGCCGACGCCCTGCTGCAGGCGCTGCCGCCGGCGGCGCTGGACCTGCCGCAGCGGCAGCGCGTCGACGTGCTGCGCGCGCGCGCGGCGCTGGCGCGCGGCGACGTCGCCGGTGCGCTGCGCCTGCTGCCGCCGCAGCCGCAGGCCTCGCCGATGGCACAGCGCGAGCTGTTCTGGCGCGCACGCGCGCTGTTCCAGGGCGGCACGCCGGTGGAGGCGGTGCAGACCCTGGTGCAGCGCGAGCGCCTGCTCGACGACCCGCGCATGGTGGCGGAGAACCGCAACGCCATCTGGAACGGCCTGGGCGCGGCCAGCCTGGACCCCTCGGCGCTGGCGCAGGCCGGCGGCGCCGACCCGGTGACGCGCGGCTGGGTGGAGCTGGCCAACCTGGCGCGCCGCAACGGCTCGCTGGAGTTCTACGAGAACTGGCGCCAGCGCTATCCCGGCCACCCCGGCGAAGAGCGGCTGGCGGACCTGATGATGCCCCTGCATTCGCGCGTCGCCGCCGCGCCGTCGCCGGCGCCGGCGACGGGCGCCACCGACGCCGAACGGCCGTCCGTCCCGCCGGCCGCGGCAGTGGCGCCGCCGGCACCGGCGTCCGCACCCGGCCCCGCCGCACCGGGCCCTGCGCCGGCGGTGCCGGCGCGGCCGGGGTTCTATGCGCTGCTGTTGCCGCAAAGCGGCGCGCTGGCCGGCTTCGGCGACGCGGTGCATGCCGGTTTTGCCGCCGCCGCGGCGCGCGCCGGCGATACCACCGACCTGCGCGTGTACGACGTCGGTGCCGGCCCCGCCGCGGTGCCGGCCGCCTACGACCGCGCGGTGGCCGACGGCGCCGGCGTGGTGATCGGCCCGCTGCTCAAGGACGGCGTTGCGCTGCTGGCGCAACGCGGCAGCCTGCGCGTGCCGGTGCTGGCGCTGAATTACCTCGACTACGGCCGCGCCGCGCCGCCCGGGCTCTACCAGTTCGGCCTGGCGCCCGAGGACGAGGCGCGCGCGGCGGCGGAGGATGCGGCGGCGCGCGGCCTGCGCCGGGCGCTGGTGATGGTGCAGGACGACGAGCGCGGCCGGCGCCTGCGCGACGCCTTCGAGCAGCGCCTGCGCGAGCTCGGCGGCAGCATCGCCGGCTCCGGCCAGTTTACCGGCCCCGCGCAGGAGTGGTCGCAGCCGGTGGCGTCGCTGATGCATTTCCACCCGGTGCAGGATCGCAAGAAGCTGGCGGAGATTCGCGCCAAGGCGCAGCCCGGCATCGACCCGCAGCGGCGCAACGACTTCGACGTGATCTTCATCGGCGTGCGCGACGCCGGCCAGGCGCGGCAGATCGCCGCCTTGTTCCGCTACTTCCACGCCGAGCGCACGCCGCTGTACGCCAACAGCGCCGTCAACGAAGGCAGCGGCGATTTCGACCTGGCGCGCATCCGCTTCTGCGACTCGCCCTGGCTGCTCGACGGCAGCGGCGCGTACGCCACCACGCGCGCGGCCGCCACCGAGGGCCGCGGCCTTGAGCAGGCGCGCTTCTATGTGCTCGGGGGCGACGCCTTCCAGCTGGCGCTGCGCATGGCGCAGAACAGCCTGCGCCCGCTGGACGAGCTGCCGGCGGACAACGGCACGCTCGGCGTCGGCGACGACCGCAGCGTGCACCGCGGCCTGGTCTGCGCGCAGGCCACCGAAGGCGCGCCGCAGCTGCTGGAGCCGCCCGGCAGCGCGGTGCCGCAGTGAACCGCAGCGGCGCGGCCGGCGCCTCGGCGCGCGGCGCGCAGGCCGAGGCGCAGGCGCAGCGCCACCTGCAGGCGCAGGGGCTGCGGCTGGTGGCGCGCAACTGGCGCTGCCCCGGCGGCGAACTGGACCTGGTCATGCGCGACGGCGCCACCCTGGTGGTGGTCGAAGTGCGCCGCCGCTCGCGCAGCGACTACGGCGGCGGCTTCGAATCGGTGCATGCGCGCAAGCGCGCACGGCTGGTGCACGCCGCGCAGCTGTTCCTGGCCGCCCACCCGGAATATGCCGAGGCGCCGGTGCGCTTCGACGTGGTGGCGATCGACGGCGCCGCCGCGCCGGAGTGGCTGGCCGGCGCCTTCGACACCGATCATTGACGGGGATCCCAGACCATGGACCTGCAGGAGCGTATCCGCAAGCATTTCGAGGCGAGCGTCGCCACCAAGCAGCGCACGCTGGAGCCGGTGTTGCCGTCCCTGCTCGGCGCGGCCCAGCGCATGGCCGAAGCGCTCGCCGCCGGCAACAAGGTGCTGGCCTGCGGCAACGGCGGCTCGGCCGCCGACGCCCAGCACTTCGCCGCCGAGCTCACCGGCCGCTTCGAGCGCGAGCGGCCTGGGCTGGCCGGCATCGCCCTGACCACCGACACCTCCGCGCTCACCGCGATCGGCAACGACTACGCTTTCGACCAGGTGTTTTCCAAGCAGGTGCAGGCGCTGGCGCGCCCCGGCGACCTGCTGCTGGCGATCTCCACCTCGGGCAATTCCGCCAACGTGGTGCGCGCCGTCGAGGCCGCGCATGCGGCCGGGGCAGGCGTGATCGCCCTCACCGGCCGTGACGGCGGCCGGATGGCCCGCCTGCTCGGCCACGGCGACTTCGAGCTGCGCGCGGCAAGCTCGGTCACCACCCGCATCCAGGAGACCCACATCCTGCTGCTGCATTGCCTGTGCGACGCGGTGGACGAGATCCTCTTCCCGGAGGCCGGCGAGGACCCGCCGGGCGCGGCCTCGTGAAGCGCGCCGGCAGGTGCTTCGCAAGCCGCCGTTGAACCGCGTGGCCGGCGCATGCCGAGGGCCACGCGCGTGAGCGCGCCCGCGCTGCCGCCGGCGGCGCTGCGCGCCCTGGCCCAGGTGCTGCCACCCGACCGGCTGCTCACCGACCCTTCGGACTGCCTCGCCTACGGCTACGACAACAGCCGCCGCAGCGCGATGCCGCAGGCGGTGGCGCTGGCGGCGACGGCCGCCGAGGTGCAGGCGCTGGTGCAGGCCTGCAACGCCCACGCGCTGCCGCTGACCGCGCGCGGGCGCGGCACCAATACCACCGGCGCCTCGGTGCCGGTCGCCGGCGGCGTGGTGCTGTCGCTGGAGCGCATGGGCCGCATCCTGCGGGTGGTGCCGGGCGACCGCCTGCTGGAATGCGAGGCCGGCGCGCTGAACGCCGAGGTGCAGGCCGCCGCCGGCGCCCACGGCCTGTTCTGGGCGCCGGATCCGACCAGCGCCGCCTACTCCACGGTGGGCGGCAACCTCGCCTGCAACGCCGGCGGCCCGCGTGCGGTGAAATACGGCACCGCGCGCGACAACGTGCTCGGCCTGCGCGCGGTCAGCGGCGCCGGCACGGCGCTGCAGGCCGGCTGCTACACCACCAAGGGCGTGGTCGGCTACGACCTGACCCGGCTGCTGGTGGGCTCGGAAGGCACGCTGGCGGTGATCACACAGGCGGCGCTGCGCCTGCTGCCGCGCCCGCCGCAGGCCCGTACCCTGCGCGCGGTCTACCGCGACGTCGGCGCCGCCGCCGCCGCGGTGGCGCGGCTGATGGCGCAGCCGGAGACGCCCAGCGCGCTGGAATTCCTCGACGGCGACGCCGTGCGCCTGGCGCAGGATTACCGCGATTGCGGACTGGGCGCGGCGGCCGGCGCGCTGCTGTTGATCGAGGTCGACGGCGCCGCCGAGGTGATCGGACACGCCGCCGCCGCGGTGGCCGCGGCTGCCGCCGGCACCGGACTGCTGGAACTCCGCACCGCGCGGGACCGCGCCGAGACCGAGGACCTGTGGGCGGCACGCAAGGCGCTGTCGCCGGCGCTGCGCCGCCTGGCACCGAAGAAGGTCAACGAAGACGTGGCAGTGCCGGTGTCGCGCCTGCCGGAGCTGGTCGAAGGCGTCGCCGAACTGGCGCGCAAGCACGCCTTGCGCATCGTCTGCTTCGGCCACGCCGGCAACGGCAACCTGCACGTCAACCTGCTGGCCGATCCCGACGACGCGGCGCAGATGCACGCCATCGAAGCCTGCCTGGGCGAGGTGTTCCGCCTAGTGCTGCGCCTGGAAGGCACGATTTCCGGCGAGCATGGCGTCGGCCTGGCCAAGCGCGATTACGTGTCCTGGGAAGTGCCCGAGCCGACCTTGGAAACGATGCGGCAGATCAAGCGCGTGTTCGATCCCAAGGGCATCCTCAATCCGGGCAAGGCGATTCCGGACCGGCCGGGAGCGTAGCGCCCCTTTTGTCGATGGAATGGCCGGTGCGCCTGCATCCGGCGCTGCGCCGGCGTGCGCGCTGCGCAAAGAGTGTCTGGCGATATGCGTAAAAAAAGCAGGCGGGGCGCGCCGGGCGTGGGCTTCGGCCTTTCGCCGGCCCATAGCCACCACTACGACCGCACTTCAAGCCCTGCACCACGCGCGCCCCGGCCTGCAGACCGTGGCCGGGCCGCCGAATCGCAAGCCCCGCCACTCGACGCCGGACGCATTACCGGCGTACCCGCTGCCGCGATGCGTTCCGTCACGGGGGAGACGGGCGCGGCGACTGCGACCACTGAATCTTACAAGTTCCTTACATCAATAAACAAGGGCAAAGGGAATATTTCGAATCGCGGCGACGGTGCGGGATGAACGACGGCCATAGGCCGCACGGCGCTGCGCCGCTGCATCGGCAAATCGACGGGAGATTCGGGCGGCGCGCAGGAACGCACCAGGTTTGCGGCGCCCGCAAGAGCGCCTGGCACGGCGCCGCGCGCTACTTCACGACCCGCAGCTTGGGCCGCCCACCGGGCTTGGGCGAGGGCGGCGGCGGCTCGTCCTCGGTCTTGCCGGCGCGCACCGGCGTCGGCTCGGGCTCGCCGAACGACAGCCCCTCGCCGGTTTCGCGGGTGACCAGGGCCAGCACGGCACCGCTGGGAACGACGATGTCGAACGCCACGCCGCCAAAGCGCGCGGAGAAGAAAATCGGATCGTCGTCGAGGTTGAGGTTGCGCACCGCCATCGGGCTGATGTCGAGCGTGATGCGGCCGTCCTTGACGTACGGACGCGGCACGGTGACGCCCGGCTGGTCCGCCGCCACCACCAGGTGGGGGGTGAAGCCGTTATCCATGGCCCAGGCATACATGGCACGGATCAGGTAGGGCCGACGCGAGGGCGATGCGGTCACGGCGCTCAGGTGTGGATGCGGACGGGATGACTATCATAGCCATCCTGCGCGGCCGAATCAGCATCCGCCGCGCAAACCGCGTGCGCTGAGGGGCGGTTCAGCCGAAGCTGCGCCGGAACGCCGGGCGCGCAGCCAGGCTGGCGGCGTAACGGCGCAGCGCCGACGCATGCTCGGCGGGCAGCCCCGCGCCGTCCTGCGGCAGCAGGCGCAGCAGCGCCGCCCAGGCGCAGTCGACCAGGGTGTATTCGCGGCCGAGGAACCAGCCCTGCTTGGGCAGGCTGGCGGCCGCCGAGCGCAGGTGCGCCTGCAACGACGCCTCGGCGGCCTGCGCCGCGCGCGTGCCGGCGCGTTCGGGAGACTCGGCCAGCGGGAACAGCTCCTGCTCGATGCGCTGCATCGCCATGCGCGCGCGGGCCCGGCCCGCAGGCGCCTGCGGCATCAGCGGCGGGTGCGGGTAGCGCTCGTCCAGGTACTCGACGATGACGCGGGCGCCGACCAGCACGCCTTCGCGGTCGGCCAGCGTGGGCAGCGACTGCCCCGGGTTCAGGATCAGGAAGTCCTCGTCCGGCGTGCCCGGACGAATCACCTTGAGCTGCGCGCCGTCCACCTCTTTTTCCGCCAGCACCAGGCGGGCCCAGTCGCTGCCCACCGAGTTTTCCGCGACGAAAAGCATCAAGCCCGCGTTGGGCGCGGGCTTGATGCTGGTGGTGGCCGGCGTGAGCGGCCGATGTCGGTTTCTCGGGGTCACACCGGTGGACGCGCTCAATGGATGTCGCGCCAGAATTCCTTCTTCAGCAGGTAGGTCAGGATCAGCAGCAGGAACAAGTAGGCCAGCACCTTCCAGCCCAGGCCGAGGCGCTCGAACGCGGTCGGCTCGGAGGCGTAGACCATGAAGTTGGTCAGGTCGCCGACGAAGTCGCGGTATTCCTCCGGCGACAGCGTGCCCGGCTGCACCAGCTTGAAGTGCGGAGCCGCCTCTCCACCCTCGCCCTTGGCCGGCGCCTCCATCTCCTGCCAGCCCTGCAGCTCGCCCAGCACCGCCGGCATCGACACGCCGGGCAGGTAGGGATTGTTGACGCCCAGCGGCCGTGTGCCGTCGAGGTAGAAGCTCATCAGGTAGGAGTAGACCCAGTCCGCACCCTTGGCCTTGGTCTCCAGCGACAGGTCCGGCGGCACCCGGCCGAACCAGTCCACCGACTGCGCCGGCATGGCGGTGGCGATCGGGTCGCCCACCTTGGCGGCGCCCAGGATCAGGTTCTTCTTGAGCAGCTCGTCGGAGATGCCCAGGTCCTGGCCCATGCGGTTGTAGCGCAGGTACTTGAGCGAATGGCAGCCCGAGCAATAGGCCATGAAGTCGCGCGCGCCGCGCTGCAGCGAAGCCTGGTTGCCGATGTCGGCCTTGAACGGCAGCGTCGGCACTTCCTGGGCATGGGCCGCGGTGGCCGCCAGCAGCAGGCCGCTGAGGACAATAGCGAGGCGCTTCATTCGGTCACCCGTTCCGGTTCCGGCTTGGTTTTTTCGAATTTCGGGATCAGCCACAGGCTGATGAAGAAGCCGAAGTACACCACCGTGCCGATGCGGGCCAGCAGCGTGCGCGTGGGATCCGGCTTGTTCATGCCGAGGTAGTTGAGCATGACGAAGTCGGCGGCGAACAGCACCAGCGCGATCTTCGACAGCGTGCCCTTGTAGCGGATCGACTTGACCGGGCTGCGGTCCAGCCAGGGCAGGAAGAACAGGATCAGCACCGCGGCGAACATCACCACCACGCCGGGGAACTGCGAATTGAACATCGACGGCACGCCGCGCAACATCGCGTAGAACACGCCGAAATACCAGGCCGGCGTGATCTCGTCCGGCGTCACCTGCGGGTTGGCCGGGATGAAGTTGGGCTTCTCCAGAACCATGCCGCCGCCTTCCGGCGCGAACAGGATCACCGCGGCGAAGATGATCAGGAAGCCGGCCACGCCCACCAGGTCCTTCACCGTGTAGTACGGGTGGAACGGGATGCCGTCGAGCGGGATGTGGGTGACCGGGTCCTTCTTCTTCTTGATCTCGACGCCGTCCGGGTTGTTCGAGCCGACCTCGTGCAGCGCGATGATGTGCGCCGCCACCAGGCCCACCAGCACGAACGGCAGCGCGATCACGTGCATCGAGAACAGGCGGTTCAGGGTGGCGTCGGCCGGCGAGAAGTCGCCCTGAATCCAGGTCTGCAGCGCGTCGCCGATGTACGGCACCGTGCCGAACAGCGAGATGATCACCTCGGCGCCCCAGTACGACATGTTGCCCCAGGGCAGCACGTAGCCGCAGAACGCCTCGGCCATCAGGCACAGGTAGATCAGCGCGCCGAACACCCAGATCAGCTCGCGCGGCTTGCGGTGCGAGCCGTACATGATGCCGCGGAACATGTGCGCGTAGACCACCACGAAGAACGCGGTGGCGCCGGTGGCGTGCAGGTAGCGGATCAGCCAGCCGTAGGGCACGTCGCGCATGATGTACTGCACGGAGTCGAACGCGGTGTCCGCGCCCGGCTTGTAGTTCATCGTCAGGAAGATGCCGGTGAGGAGCTGGTTGACCAGCACCAGCAGCGCCAGCGAGCCGAAGAAGTACCAGAAGTTGAAGTTCTTCGGCGCGTAGTACTCGGCCAGGTGATCCTTCCACAGCTTGGTCAGCGGGAAGCGGTCGTCGATCCAGCCGAGTAAGCCGGTGGTCTTGTGCGGATTGGGGATGATCGCCATCTCAGGCCTTCTTTTCGGGGTCTTCGCCGATCACCACCAGCGTGTCGCTGGCGTAGCGGTGCGGCGGCACCGGCATGTTCAACGGCGCCGGCTGGCTCTTGAACACGCGCCCGGCGAGGTCGTACTTCGAGCCGTGGCAGGGGCAGAAGTAGCCGCCCAGCCAGTTCGGGTCGATCTCGGGCGCGGGATGCTCGGGCCGCAGCTTGGGCGCGCAGCCGAGGTGCGTGCACTTGCCCGCCATCACCAGGTATTCCGGCTTGATCGAGCGGTGCGGGTTGGCGCAGTAGTCGGGCTGGTTGGAAGACTTGCTCGCCGGGTCGGCCAGCTGGGCGTCGCCCTTGGTCAGGTTTTCCACCATCTCCTTGCTGCGGCGCAGCACCCAGACGCTGGAGCCGCGCCAGATGAAGGTGACCTGCTGGCCTTCCTCGATCTTGGCGATATCGGCGTTCACCGGTGCGCCGAGCGCCTGCGCCTTGGCGCTGGGCTTGAGCGACTTCAGGAACGGCCAGATGACGGCGACGGTGCCGGCGGCGCCGACGACGCTCGTGGCAGCGGTCAGAAAGCGGCGGCGTCCACCGTCCACGCCTTCATTGCTCATTGAATGCAGACCTCCCACTGGTCTTTAAGGCTTCTTCAAGCTGGCTTCGAAAACTTTAAGGCCCACCGCAACCGGCCGAACGCGCCGGCTGGCTGGAATTCGCAGGGGGCTTGGCAGTATGTCCAATCACCGCCACCCCGGCCCCCGCTGCTGATCCCTCACATTATAGCGGCGCGCGCGGCCCAGCGTCATCGGCCCAGCGCCAATCCGCTGCGCGTGCCGCCGCCGGCGCCGGTCAGCCCGCGCAACCATCCAGCGGATCGTGGCAGGCGATGCCGCGGCCGTCGCCGCCGTCGCGCCACGCCGGCACCGCGTCCCGGCAGCGCGCCTGCGCCCGCGCGCAGCGCGGATGGAACGCGCAGCCGCCCGGCGGCCGCGCCGCATCCGGCGGCTGGCCCGGGATCGGCAGCGGCGCCGCGCCGGCTTCCGCGCGCAGGCGGCAGGCCAGCAGGCCGGCGGTGTAGGGATGCCGCGGCGCCGACCACAGGGCCGCCGCGGCGCCCTCCTCCACCGCCCGTCCGGCGTACATCACCAGCACGCGGTCGCAGGCGCCGGCGGCGATCTCGAGGTCGTGCGTGATCAGGATCAGTGCCATGCCCAGGGCGCGCTGCAGCTCGCCCAGCAAGGCCAGGATTTCCGCCTGCACGGTGACGTCCAGCGCGGTGGTCGGCTCGTCGGCCACCAGCAGCGCCGGCCGCGGCAGCAGGGCCAGCGCGATCAGCACGCGCTGGCGCATGCCGCCGGACAGCTCGTGCGGGAATTGCCGCAGCCGCGCCGCGCCGCCGGCGATGCGCACCGCGTCGAGCATGCGCAGGCTCTCGGCACGCGCGGCCGCGCCGCCGAGCCCGTGGCAGCGCGCCACCTCGTCGAGCTGTGCGCCGATCGTGCGGCACGGGTTGAGGCTCGTCATCGGTTCCTGCGGCACCAGCCCGACCACGCGGCCGCGCACGCCGCGCCACTGCCGTGCGCCGCCGCCGAGCAACTCGCGCCCTTGCAGCCGCACCGATCCGCCCGGCCGCGCGCCCGCCGGCAGCAGGCCCAGCAGTGCCAGCGCGGTCTGGCTCTTGCCGCAACCCGACTCGCCGACGATGCCCAGGGTGCCACCGCGCGCCAGGCGCAGGTCGACGCCGCGCACCGCCTGCAACAGGCCGCTGCGGCGCGGATAGTCCACGCGCAGGCCCTGCACCACCAGCAGCTCCTGCGCCGGCTCCAGTGCTGCCGCAGTGCCGGCGGCGGGCTCCGCCGTCGCCGGGCGCACAGGCCCGGCGGCGTGCGCATGGCCCGGGTCCAGGGCGTCGCGCAGGGCGTCGCCCAGCACGTTCAGGCACAGCAGTGTGAGCGCCAGCAGCGCGGCCGGAAACACCAGCGACCACGGCGCGGTTTCCATCGCGTGGGCGCCCTCGCTGACCAGCGCGCCCCAGCTGGTGGCCGGCTCGGCGACGCCCAGCCCGAGGAAGCTGAGGAACGACTCCACCAGGATCACCTGCGGCATGGTCAGGGTGGCGCCGACCACCACCACGCCGAGCAGGTTGGGCACGATGTGGCGGCGCACGATCCGCCATGGCGGCGCGCCGGCCACGCGCGCGGCCTCGACGAACTCGCGGCGGCGCAGGCTGAGAGTCTGCCCGCGCACGATGCGCGCCATGTCCAGCCAGTAGACGCCGCCGATGGCGGCGAAGATCAGCAGCAGGTGGCGGCCGAACAGTACCGTCAGCAGCACCACCAGGAACATGAACGGCAGCGCGTAGAGCACGTCCACCGCGCGCATCATCAACGCGTCGACGCGGCCGCCGGCATAGCCGGCCGCGGCGCCGTAGGCCACGCCGACCAGCAGCGCCACCAGCGTCGCGGCCACGCCGACCAGCAGCGAGATGCGCCCGCCCTGGCAGACCCGCGCGAACAGGTCGCGGCCGATCTCGTCGGTGCCCAGCCAGTGCCCGCCGGCGAGGCCCGGCGCCGCGCCCCAGGCGCCGTCGAAGTCCACCGCATCATAGGGCCAGGGGCTCAACGACGGCCCGATCGCCACCAGCAGCACCACGCCGCACAGCACCGCCGCGGCCGCCCGCGCCGCGCGGTCGGCGGCCAGCCGGCCGGCCCAGCCGGTAGCGGGCACGATGCCGTTCAAGCCGGCAGTGCCCGCGGGTCGAGCCAGCCGTACAACAGGTCCACCAGCAGGTTGAACAGCACGATCAGCGTGCCGTAGAACAGCACCACGCCGAGCACCAGGGTGTAGTCGCGGTTGAGCGCGCCCTGCACGAAGTAGCGGCCGATGCCGGGAATGCCGAAGGTCTGCTCGACCACCACCGAGCCGGTCAGGATGCCGGCCGCCGCCGGGCCCAGGTACGACAGCACCGGCAGGGCCGCCGGCTTGAACGCGTGGCCCAGCAGCACGCGCGCCTCGCCCAGGCCATGCGCGCGCGCGGCGCGGATGAAGCCGGCGCCGAGCACCTCCAGCAGCGAGGCGCGGGTGAGCCGGGCGATGGCGGCGATCTGCGGCAGCGCCAGCGCCAGCACCGGCAGCACCGCGTCGGCCATGCCGTGCGCGCTCCAGCCGCCCGCCGGCAACCAGTTCAGCAGCACCGCGAACAGCAGGATCGCCAGCGGCGCGGTGACGTAGTTGGGCACCGAGATGCCGAGCATGGATACCAGCATCAGCGCGCGGTCGACGGCGCTGCCGCGCGCCAGCGCCGCCGCGCAGCCCAGGCCGCCGCCCAGCAGCAGCGCCAGCAGCAGCGCCGCGCCGCCGAGCTCGGCGGAAACCGGCGCGCCGCTGCCGATCAGCTCGCCGACGGTGAACCCCTCGTACTGGAACGAAGGGCCGAGGTCCCCGTGCGCGAGCCGCCCGAGATAGTGCAGGTACTGGCGCCACAGCGGCTGGTCCAGGCGGTACTCCGCCGCCAGGCGCGCCTCGATCTGCGGCGGCAGCGTGCGTTCGCGGTCGAACGGCCCGCCCGGGGCCGCGCGCATCAGGAAGAACACCAGGGTCACCAGCACCAGAAGTGTCGGTACGGCTCCGAGCAGCCGCCTGAGCGCGAGGCTCAGCACGCTGGCGGGCACGGGCCGGAACGACGCCGCGCCGGCACCGGTTCGGCATCGCTTGTCGCGGATCCTGTGTCTGCGGTTTTCACTGCGCCGCATTCTGAAATACTTTGCCGGCCGACGCGACAGCGGGGATCGCCCGGGACTCGAAGCGACTTGCGGCGGCTTTCTATTTTCCGCAAAGCCGGTTGAGGTCGCCGATGGCCGCAACCAACGCGGTGACCGCTTCGCGCTCCGGATCGGTCAGGTACGGATTCCACAGATCGAATATCAGCACCAGCCGGTCGCCCTGGCCGCGGTTCCAGGCTTCATGCTCGAAGGTGTCGTCGAACACCACGCAGCGGCCTTCCTGCCATTGGTGCTCGATCCCGCCGACATTCAAGGCGCAGCCCGGCGGCACGATCAGCGGCAGATGCGCGACGACGCGCGTATTGGTGACGCCGCGGTGCGGCAGGATATGCGTTCCCGGCGTCAGCAGGGAAAAACAGATCTCCGGCGCATGTTCGCGGATGCGTACCAGGGGCAGCTTGTGCAGGGCCGCCGCGGTCCGCGGGCAGTCTTCGTGGTTCTGCTCGAAGCGCTCGCCGTGGCGGTAGAAAAACAAGGCGTCCCAGGTGGGCCGATTGTCCGGCGCCCGCAGGTAGTCCAGCACGTTGGCGTTCTCGGACAGCTCCAGGAAGGGCTGGAAGCCGCTCCTGCGCGCCATCGCCTGCTCGAGCTCCGCTCGTATCTCGCCGGCGCTGCGCTCCAGGTCGGCGAGCCAGGGGAACAGCGCCGTGTCGAAGTACGGCATCGCCGGCAGGTCGGGGAAGTAGAGAAACCGCGGCTTCTGGCGCGGGTCCGGATAGGCGGTTTCGCGTTCGCCCAAATACATGTCGACGCACTTGTCGACACGCGGGAACGCCGCGGCGCCGTAATGCGCGCGCAACGGCTGCAATGCCTCGGCCAGCCATCTGCGGCGGCCGCGGACGACGGTCGTCGCCGCGTGCCGCACCAGGCTCAGCAGCCCGCGCGGAGTGCTGGCCTCATCGACCCAATGGTTTTCGGCATGGGCCAACGCCAGGGCGCGCGCGTAAGACGCCAGGGCGCCGTGCGCATCGCCGAGCTGCTCGCGCACCCGGCCCAGGTGCAGTTGCGCAATGGCGAAGCCGGGCTCCACCGCCACCGCGCGTTCGAGCGCCTTGCCGGCAGCCTGGAGCTGCCCGGTTGCCGACAGGGCCAGCCCGAGGTTGTGCTGCGTGAGCGGATTTTCCTTGTCGCAGCGTTCGGCCTGCTGCAGCAGGCCGAACGCACGCTGTGCCTGGCCGCGGGACAATGCGGCCATCGCCACCGCGTTCAGGGCCTCGACAGCGGCCGGGTCGATCTCCAGCGCCCGCAGGTAAGCCCGCTCCGACAGCGCGGCGCGACCGCTGCGCTCATGCTCACGCGCTTCCTGCAAGACCGCACCGAGCCGCCCCTGGGCATCGGCAGGATCACCGCCCATCGCCCGTCCCCCCGCCCGGGTCCCCCGCAGGATCCGGTCACCGCCGCGGACGAAGCGCCCCCCGCGCCGTCCTACGCCTTTGAGGCTGAACTAGTGCGGCCGCAAGCGCAAGTCCTTGGTGTAATGCACGTCCAGGGGGTTGTCGCTCCAGCCGTCCACGTAGGGCTTGACCAGGTGCTTGGACAGGTAATGGAAGATCGGCAGGATCGGCGTGTCCGCGGCGAGCCGCTGCTCGGCCTGCGCGAACAGGGCGGCGCGGCGCGGTGCATCGGCTTGCGCCGACGCGGCCGCCAGCAGGGCGTCGTAGGCCGGGCTGTCGTAGGCCTCGTCGTTGCGGCCGTCGGAGCTGCGCAGGATGCGCGCGAAGGCCATCGGGTCGGCGTAGTCGCCGATCCAGGACACGCGGAACGCCTGCGTGGCGCTGCGCAGCCGGCGGTTCTGCAGGAACACCTTCCATTCCTCGTTGACCAGCTGCGTGCGCACGCCCAGGCGCTGCTGCCACATCGCCGCCACCAGCAGCGCGATGCGGCGGTTGTCCTCGGAAGTGTTGAAGCGCAGCTCCACCTGCAGCGGGTGCTGGTCGGAATAGCCGGCCTGCGCATACAGGGCCCGCGCCTGCGCGATGCGCCGGCTGGCCGGCCAGTCGGCCCAGTCCGGGCGTGCCGGCGGGTAGCCGGGCATGCCCGGCGGCAGCAGGCCGTAAGCCGGCAGCGCGGCGCCCTGCAGCAGCTTGCCGGCGATCAGCTCGCGGTCCACCGCCATGCTCAGCGCCCGGCGCAGGTTCGCGTTGCCGGCGAACGGCGCCCGCGCCAGGTTGAAGCCGTAGAAGTACGTGCCCAGGTACGGCGCCAGGTGCAGCTCGGCACCCAGCGTGCGCCGCACCCAGGCGGCCTGTGCCATCGGAATGGCCGAGGTCAGGTCGAGCTCGCCGGCACGGTAGCGCTTGAGCTCGGAGGCAAGGTCTTCGGTCGGGTAGTACTCGACCCGGTCGATCGCGGTATGGGCGTCGTCCCAGTAGTTGCGGTTGCGCACCAGCACGATGCGCGACTGCACCGCCCACTCCACCAGCGTGTAGGCACCGTTGCCGACCAGCCGGCCGGGCCGGGCGAACTCGCGGCCGTAGCGCAGCAGGTTGGGCCGGTACACCGGGAAGCTCGCCGGATGGCTCAGCACCTGCAGGAAATACGGCGTCGGCTGCGCCAGGCGGATCACCACGGTGTGCGCATCGGGCGCGACCGCGCCGAGCCGATCCGGCGGCAGGCGCCCCGCGCTTACGTCCTCAGCATTTTCGATCGGCGCCAGGATCTCGGGGTAGCGCGCGCCGGCGGCGGGATCGGCGCTACGCCGCAAGCCGGCGACGAAGTCGTCGGCCGTCACCGCCTCGCCGCTGCTCCAGCGCGCGCCCGGCCGCAGGTGGAAGGTGTAGACGCGGCCGTCGGCGGAAACCTCCCAGCGCTCGGCGGCACCGCCCGCCACGGCGCCGGACGGCGACTGGCTGGTGAGGCCCTCGTAGAGGTCGCGCACGATGTTGCCGGCGCTGACACCCTGGCCCTGGTGCGGATCGAGCGTTTCCGGCTCGGCGCCGTTGCCGACGCGCAACACGCTTTGCGCCTGCGCCGGCAGTACCAAGGGCAGCGCCAGCGCGATCAGCGCCGGCAGCAGCCGCAGGCGCGCCCGCGTGCGGCGCTTCAGGGTGCGCCCGCGGCCGCGGCCAGCCGGCGCAGCCGTGCCGCCACCGGCTCGACCTGCTGCAGCACCCGCTCCACCGCGGCCTGGTTGGCGCGCCACTTGTCCGGGTCCGGCGGCGTGAGCGTGTGCTGCGACAGCGGCAGCGGCCGCGCGAGGTAGGCCGCCAGGCGGTCATCGGCCGGCAGGCCGGCGAAGTCGCAGATGCGGCGCACCGCGCCCGCCGGGTCGGCCAGGAACTCGGCGTAGCCCAGGCTGGTCCAGCGCGCCGGCGGCAGCCGCTCCAGGTCGTCCAGCGCAATGCGGTTGGCGCTGCTCCACTGGTACGCCGCCACCTGCTCCAGCGGCTGGCCGCGCAGGGCCTGCCAGTCCGGCGGCAGCAGCATGGACCAGGGGCCGTCCCAGCCGGGCAGGTCCGGGTAAGTGATCCAGCCGCCGGAGCGCCAGGCTTCGATGATGCTGCTCAGGTTCTCGCGCGGGTCGCGCCACAGGAACACGAACAAGGCGTCGGGAAACAGGGCGTCGAAAAACGGCACGCGCAGCGCATTCTTCGGCGTCTTTTCCAGGAAGCGGCCGTTGCCTTCCAGCGGCCGGCCGTCGCGATCGCGCAGGCGCGCGCCCAGCTCCGCCAGGATATGGCTGCGCACCGCCGCGTCGGCGTGCGCGGCGGTCAGCCGGTTGCTGCCGGCCGCCGCCGGGTGCAGCTGCGGCAGACGTTCCACCACGCCGTGCATTTCGCCGCCCAGCGAAAACAGCCCCGGCGCCTGCGCCAGGGTTTCGAACACCAGGGTGCTGCCGGAGCGCGGCGCGGCGATGATGAACACCGGCCGCTCCAGGGCAGGGCCTGTGGCGCTGCGCGCCGGCGCGCGGGCCGCGGCGGGCGGCGGCGACGCCGCGGCGAGCGTGCGATCCGGTTCGGCCACCGCAGCGGCGCCGTCCGCGTAAAACGCGTACAGCAGGACGCGCAATCGAAACACCTCCACTGCATCAGCGCCGTTGCTGGCACAGGTGAGACCCGTGGGAACGCGTTCTAGCTCGTCCAACGCCAGCGCGTGCAGGCGCTGGAAATTGGGCCAGCCGTCCGGAGTATCGGCGTAGACCGACCACAAGGCGCGCCACTCGCGGCAGAAGCTCGTCACCAGCGAGCCGAATTGCGCATACGCCGCGCGCTCCTCGGACGACTGCGGGCGCCGCAGGTCCGCCAGCAGGTCGAAGCTCAGGTGCTCCACTTCCGCCGGCGGCATCACCGCGGCGACGTTGTAGCGCTCGCAATGGAGCAGCGCCTCGCCTTGCGGATGGAACCGCACGAAAGCCGGCGCGGCGCCGCCGGCCAGGCGCCAGAAGGCAGCGTTGCCGGCGGTATCGGCGACCAGGTGGACGCGGTCGCGCGTGCCGCCGTTGTACACCGAGTGGCGGCGCCAGTTGTCGAAGATCCAGGCGTCGCCGGCGGCCATGTGCACGGTCTGGCCGTCGCAATGGAACGCCACCTCCGGCTCGGTCGTCACCGGGATGTGCACGCGCACGCGGTTGAACCAGTGGTAATTGGTGTCGCTGTGCTCAGGCACGCTCGCGCCCGGCGCCAGCCGCATCAGCCGCGAGCGGCTCCACACCACGCCGAAGCTGGACAGCACCTGGCGGATGTAGGGGCAGCGCTGCAGTTGGGCCGTGGGCAGCATGCGTCCGGCGCAGGAATCGGTCTGCCCGCCGTCGACGCTGATCAGGCGCAGCGCGCTGTTGCCGGGAAAGCCGTTGGGATGGCGTTGCCACTCGTGCTCGGCGAACTGCGCCACCTCGGCCTGCAGCCGCGCCACGTCGAATTGCCGCGGCAGGCGTATGAACGGCTGGGACAGCTTCATGGCGGGCGTTCGCGTTCGTTTGCGCCGGGTGCCGGCGCCGCTACGGCAGATTATTGGAGAGCGGGTTAACTAATGTAAATGTCCTGCGGCGCACGCCGCGCGCGTGCTATCTATCCGATGCGGTTTGCAACCTCAGGTTTGATCTCTGCCCGGCCACGCAAGCAGCCCCGGCGCGGAGCGCTCCGGCAGCCGGGCCGCTCGCCGCGCCTGCCCAGCCGTGGCCGCCACCGCGCAAGGAGCGCCCACATGCAGTTGCCGGAAGCAGCCGAACCCGCGATCGCCGCGTTGCGCGCCAATCTCCGCGGCGGCAGGCTCCCGGCCGACGCGCTCGCGGAAATCCTGCCCGATCTGCGGCAGCGGCCGCTGGAGAGCTGGCTCGCGGTGGCGAGCTGGCTGCAGGTGGCGGGCATTCCCGCGGCGGCTGCGGAGCTGCTGGAGGCGGCCCGGCCGCGCTGGCCCCATGACGTGCGCCTGCTCTACCTGCTCGGTTCGGCATTGCGCGCCTGCCGCATGCCGCGCCGCGCCGAAGAGTTGTTCCGCCAGGTGCTCGCGCAACAGCCGGACCACGAGTTCGCCTCGATATCGCTGTCTTTGTGCCTGCGCGACGGCGGCCGGCTGCGTGCCGCAGCAGCGGCGGTGCGCGCACCGGAACGCCTGCCGGCCCCGGAAGACGTCCTGCGCCGCGTCGGCATCCTGTTCGATTGCCGCGACTACGCCGCCGTGGAGGTCCTGTGCGCACGGGCCCTGGACGCCGGCCATCCACCCGCCTTGCCGCACCTCCACGCCGGCCGCGCCGCGCATGCGCAGGGGCGTTTCGACGCCGCACGCGAACATTTGCTGGCGTCGCTCGGCGCCGGCCTGGACCTCGCGGAGTGGGGCGGCATCCTGCTGTTCCTGGCCGGGGCGCAGAAGTACACCGATGCCAGTCATCCCGACCTCGTGCGATTCCGCTCGGCCTTGGACGAATCGGCCCTGGCGCCACATGCCCGCTGCGCGGCGGCGTTTGCCCTCGGCAAGGCGCTCGACGACCTCGGCGACTTTGGCGGCGCCGCCGCCTCGTTCCGCATGGCCAACGGCTGGGCCGCAGCGCAGCGCCCCTGGTCCGGCGACGGCTGGCGCGCGCTCATGCGGCAGCGTCTGGCTGCCAACGTGCCGTCCCCAGCGCGCGCGCCCTCGGCGGCGGTGCTGCCGGTATTCGTGGTCGGGCTGCCGCGCACCGGCACCACCCTGGTCGCCGATCTGCTGGGCCGCCATCCCGCGGTGCGCAACCGCGGCGAAACCGCCTGGATTCCTTACATCGCCCGGCAGCTCGGCAAGCGCGCCGAACGCAGCGATGCCGCCACGCTGCGCGAGGCCGGCGAGCTTTATCGCCGCCAGATCCGCCAGGACGACGCGCCCGCTGCCTGCTACATCGACAAGAACCCGCTGAATTTCCGCTACCTCGGCCTGATTGCCCGGATGCTGCCGGAGGCACGTGTGGTCCATTGCGTACGCGCGCCTGGCGATACCGCGCTGTCGATCTGGAGCCAGTACTTCGAAGACCGGGACTGCGATTTCGCCTACGGCTTCGACTCCATCGCGGCTGTCATGCAAGGAGAAGCCGCGCTGCTGCGGCATTTCACCGCCTTGGGCGTCCTGCCTGTCCATACCGTCGAGTACGAATCGCTGGTGACCGATCCGGCAGCGGCGCTGGCCGGCCTGGGCGCTTT
>JADHNH010000066.1 GCA_016779605.1 Nevskia sp.
TCGAAGCCTCAGGGCGGGCACAGTACCCCCGCCTCGCCGTGCACCCGTTCGCGTTTCGGGCGCGGATATAAGATACAAGGGCGGGCCGCGCCCGCCATTGGGTGCGGAAGAATCCGCGGCGGGCACGGCCCGCCCTACCCGGAATTTCAGGTCTCCTAGCCTGCAAGTGGCAGAGCGATGTCATGTAGGCCGCCTGTCGTGGTCAATCCTTTATTGCAGGTAGCCAACCGGTATCAAGCCGCGGCGATGGCGTCGTCGCGGGCGGTGAGGTCGCTCCAGAACGCGTCCGGCCCGCGCTTGGCGATCTGCGCGCCCAGGCGGTCGCTCCAGAACTGGTCGTTGCCGTACTCGCTGCGCCAGGACCACAGCCGCTGGGTCGAACGGTGCAGGCCGTGCTCGCGGGTGAAACCGATGGCGGCGTGCACCTGGTGCGCGGTGGCGGTGGCCAGGCCGATGGCGATGTTGGCGCGCAGCTTGGCCGCGGCAATCTGGAAGCCGGCGTCGCCGGACGCCGCCGCGCGGAACGCTCCGCGCGCCGCGCAGGACACCGCGGCGGCTTCCGCCCCGAACAGCGCCAGCTGCTGCTGCACCGCCTGGAACTGGCCGATGGCCTTGCCGAACTGCTTGCGCTCGCGCGCGTATTCGATCGAGCGCAGCAGGCTGGCTTCCAGCGCGCCGACGATCTGCGCCAGCCGGATCAGCGCGCAATGCTCCAGCAGCGCGGCGGCTTCCGGCGCCGCGCAGGGCGCGGCGATGGCCGCGGCGTTGTCGAAGGCGAGCGCGTCGCGCGGTTCGCCGGCGAGGTTGCGGCCCTCGTGCAACTTTGCATCTTGCGGCTTGAGCAGCACCACGTGGGCTTTTCCGGCAACTTGCGCCACGGTGGCCACGGCGGCGACGTGGCGTCCCCAGGGCACGCCGGCGAGGCGGCCGCTGAAGCGCCAGCCGCCGCCGGCCGGCTCCAGGCGCGCGGCATCGGCGGGCGCGACGCTGGCGGCGCCCGCGGGCAGCTCCAGGCCGGCGTCCGCGGCCAGCCGCGCTGCCAGCATCGCCTCGCCCAGCGGCAGGGGAATGCCGAACTGGCCGGCGGGGTACAAGGCCACGTAGGCGTCGTCCCAGGAGCCGCCGATGCCGCCGTGGGCTTCCGGCACCAGCAGCAGCGGCAGGCCGAGCTCCTCGGCCTCGTGCCACAGCTCTTGCGGCCAGGTGTGCGCCTCGGCGCCGGCGGCCGCCTCGGCGCGGTCGCGGAACAGGCGGCCGACGGCGTCGGCCAGCATTTGTCGTTGTTCGTCCATGCTCATGCTCTCATCTCAGGCCGAGGCCGCGCGCGATGATGCCGCGCAGGATTTCGCGCGTGCCGCCGCGCAGCGAGAAGGAAGGTGAGACCTGCAGCAGCAGGCCCAGGGTGCGCGCCAGCGCGGTGTCGTCCTCCAGCCGCACGCCGCTGTCGGCGATCGCCTGCACCAGCGGCGGCAGCGCCTGCTCGAAGCTGTTGCCGAGGTCCTTGACGGTGGCGGCTTCCAGCGCCGGGTCCTGCCCGCGCGCCAGCTGCCCGGCCACCGACAGCGACATCTGCCGCAGCGTCCACAGCTCGGCGGCGACCCGGCCGATCGCCTGCCGCACCGGCTCGGACGGCTCCGGCCCGACCGCGCGCAGCAGCTCCAGGTACAGCACCAGGCTCGACATGTAGCGCTCCGGGCCGCTGCGCTCCAGCGACAGCTCGGAGGTGACCTGCTTCCAGCCGTCGCCCTCGGCGCCCAGCATGCGCTCCGGGCCGACCACCACATCCTGGAAGAACACTTCGTTGAAATGCGAGTCGCCGACCAGGTCCGTGATCGGCCGCACGGTGATGCCCGGCGTGTCCAGCTCCAGCAGGAACTGCGACAGGCCGACGTGCTTGGCCTTCTCGTCGTAGCCGCCGGTGCGCACCAGTGCGATTACCAGCTGGCTGCGGTGCGCCTGCGAGGTCCAGATCTTCTGGCCGTTGATCTTCCAGCGGCCGTCGGGCAGCCGCTCGGCGCGCGTGCGCACCGAGGCGAGGTCGGAGCCGGAATTGGGCTCGCTCATGCCGATGCAGCAGAAGATCTCGCCGCGCGCCATGCCGGGCAGGTATTGCTGGCGCTGCTCCTCGGTGCCGTACTTGAGCAGCGCCGGGCCCGACTGGCGGTCGGCGATCCAGTGCGCGCCCACCGGCGCGCCTGCCGCCAGCAGTTCCTCCAGCAGCACGTAGCGCTCGATCGAGCTGCGCTCGTGGCCGCCGTACTTCTTCGGCCAGACCATGCCGATCCAGCCGCGCTGGCCGAGCTTGCGCGAGAAGCCGGCGTCGAACGAGGTCCAGCAGTTGGCGCGCTTTTCCGCCGGGTAGCCGCTCAGCTCGCGGTCGAGGAACTCGCGGATTTCGCGCCGGAAGGCGGGGATGCCGGGCGGCAGGTCCACCGGCTCGAAGCTGAAGGTTTGCACGATATTCGGGCCCTTTGATTTTTGCGGGATCGCCAAGCGAGTCGTTGGGCGGCCATGGCCGCTCTTATCGCCGCATTTTAGCGCGCATTGCCCGCTGCGCTGCGGGCTGCCGTGCGGCAGCCGCGCGAAGCCGCGTTGCCGCTCGGTCAGCGGGCGGGCGCGCGCCCTTCGGCCGCCGCCATCGGATCGTATCCCGGCGTGCGGAACAGCTTGTGCAGCTGGCGCCGGCGCACGCCCATGTTGCCGCCGTCGTAGAGCGGGAAGCACAGCGCGTCCTGCAGCAGGGCGGCCAGCGGATGCAGGTCCGTGTAGCTGTCCACGCCGACCAGGCGCATGGCGTCGTACACCACCTGCACTGCCAGCTCCGAGGAATACACCTTGGTCATGATCGCCAGCTCGTCGCCGGCGCGGTCGGTGCTGTCGAAGTAGTGGCAGGCCTTCCAGGTCAGGTAGCGCGCTGCCTCGATGCGCATCTTGATGTCCGCCAGCATGTAGCCGACGTTCTGGTGCTCGATGATCGGCACGCTGCCGGAGCGCTTGTCCGAGCGTGCGAAGTTGAAGGCGCAGTCGAACGCCGCGCGCATCACGCCGGTGCAGGCCGCGCCGATCAGCGCCGCGGTCCAGGAAAAGGTGCGCGAGCAGATGGCGATGCCGTCGCCGGGCTTGCCGATGAGGTTGGCCGCCGGCACCCGCACTTCGTTGAAGTGGATGCGCGGGGAGACCACCGCGCGGTGCCCGACCGTATCCAGGAACCCGGTCACCTCGATGCCCGGCGTGCTGCCGGGCACCACGATCACCGCCAGCGACTCCTGCGGCGGCCGCGCCGGATCGGTGCGGCACACCACGCTGAACAGGTGCGCGCCGTTGCCGTCCCAGCCGCAGCCGTTGGTGGTGTAGTGCTTCTGGCCGCTGATCACCCAGGAATCGCCCTCGCGGCGGGCGAAGGTCTGCACCCCGGCGGCGGGATCCGGGCAGTCGTAGTTGGAGCCGCCGCTGACCTCGGTGAAGGCGAACGCCGCCAGCCGGTCGGCGCCGTTGGTGATGAAGTCCGGCAGGAAGCGGCGCTTCTGCTCGGCGTTGCCGAAGCGCAGGATCGGCTCCAGGCCCAGGCCGGTGGCCAGCAGCGCCGAGGGCACGTTGATGTCCACCGCCGCCAGCTCCTCCGAGGCGATGGCCAGGTCGACCGTGGACATGGCGGTGCCGCCGTATTCCTTCGGGATCAGCGCGGCGACGAAGCCGGCCTTGGCCATCTGCGCGTAGAACGGCCGGGTGGCGTAGAAGCGTTCCTCGGGCTTGGGGATGCCGGCGATGGCCGGCCCCACCTGGCTCAGCACGGTGCGGGCGAAGCTGCGCGCGGCGGCCTGCAGCTGCTGCTGCTCGGGGCTCAGGCTGAAGTCGATGGCCATGGCACATCCCTGGTCGAAGAAGGCGTCCTTACCTTAGATCGAAAGGCGGTGTCGAGTCCACCCGGCACGGGCACGCCCTGCTCACCATTTTCATTGATCCAGATCAATTCACCGCGCCGGCAAGTCATCGAATGTTGACTCACCAATCACGATTGTGAGGAGACTGCGGCCATGTCGGTGAAGTTCGGAATGCTCAACCTGTTCGAGAACCCCGAAGGGCGGGGCGAGAACGAAAACGTCAAGCGCAACATCGAGGTGATGGTGCAGGCCGAGGCGCTGGGCTACGACTCGGTATGGCCGGCCGAGCATCATTTCTCCGAATACGGCTACCTGGGCGCGCCGCAGGTGTCGCTGGCCGCCGTGGCCAGCCGCACCACCAGGCTCAAGCTGGGCACCGGCGTGATCATCCTGCCGTTCCACAACCCGATCCGCGTGGCCGAGGATTTCGCGCTGCTGGACCAGATGAGCGACGGCCGCGTGCTGCTCGGCGTGGGCCGCGGCTACCAGCCGATGGAGTACCGCGGCTTCGGCATCGACCAGGAGCACTCGCGCGAGATGTTCGACGAGTCGCTGGAGATCATCACGCAGGCCTGGACCAAGGAGCGCTTCAGCTTCAAGGGCAAGTACTACACGGTGAACGACCTGGAGGTGCGGCCCAAGCCGTTCCAGAAGCCGACGCCGCCGATCTACATGGCGGCGCTGATGCCGGACACCTTCGAGCGCGCCGGCCGGCTCGGTCACAACCTGCTGATGGCCGGCATCTTCGGCATGCCCAAGGAGCAGGCGCTGCAGGGCATCGCCAACTACCGCAAGGGCCGCGCCGCGGTGGGCCTGGATCCGGCCGGCGGCAGGATTTCCTGCCTGGTGCAGATCTACCCCGGCCGCACCACCGGCGAGGCCATCGCCGACTTCCGCGAGCCGGTCGGCTGGTATTACCGCACCATCGCCAAGTACGTCGCGCCGCCGGCGGGGAAGGCCATGATCAAGGGCTACGAGCTGTACGGCAACGCGCGCGACATCGCCTTGACCGCGAGCTTCGAGCAGCTACGCGAATCCTTCGGCCTGGTGTGCGGCGACGTCGACTACTGCACGGAAAAGCTGGTGCGCATGGTGCGCGAACTGGGCGTGGACGAAATCCTGTGCTGGACCGACATCGGTACGCTCGACCGCAGGAAATACATGCAGGCGCTGGACCTGTTCGGATCGCAGCTGATGCCGCGGGTGCGCAAGGAAGTGGCGCAGATGAAAGCCAACGCCAAGGTGCCGCAGGCGGCGGCCGCCTGAGGCGGAACTTTCAACGCATCGCGCTGCACGAAAACGGGGCCGCAAGGCCCCGTTTTTTTGCCTTGCGCGAGCCCATCTGTGCGAACCGCGACGCGGGGCCGTGCGGTTTGACCCACGTCAATGACGGCGCGCGTGTCACGGCGTTTCATATGCGCGGTGATCGCGCATGCCGCCGCAACGGTATCCGCGCTTCGCGGATCGGATCGGAGTCGACATGCCCGGCAACGGCGAGGACCTGCGTCTCATCAGCACGCGCTTTCCCCAGATCGCGCGGCACATCGCCGCGCACTGGGGCGCCGCCGAGCTGGGCCCTTACCTCAAGGGCCTGCTGAACCGCACCAGGGACGCCGGGACGCCGGCCTTCCCGGAGGACGCGCGGTCCGCACTGGCCGCCCTGCTGGCGCGTCACGAGCGGGACATGCGCCGCCACCAGCCGAGGCCGTCGGCGGCAGCCCCCGGCGCGTCGCCGGCGCACCAGCAGTCCGCGGCGCAGCTGGCGCTGGCCAGCAACGAGCATTTCAGGATCGTCAGTTCCCGCTTTCCGCATATCGGCCGCCGGCTGCTCGAGCTGTGGGATACGCCCGGCTGCGCGCCCTACCTGCAGGACCTGCTGTGCGACACCCGCGACGGCACGCGGCACGGCTTTCCCGCCGAGGTCGGCGTGGCCCTGTTCCAGTTGCTGCAGGTTCACGACCAGCTGCATACAGCGGCCGCATCCGGCGCCGGCGACGCCTGGAGCGCAATCGACGGCCGCTGAGCGGGTGGGATAGCGGGGGCGCGCTTGCGGTGTCGGCGGGGTCAGCCTTCGCTCGGCGCGGCGGGCCAGGAGCTACGCTGCCAATGGCGCGGCGGCCGGCCAGTCCAGCCGCGAAAGGCGCGGCTGAAGTGGGCGGGGTCGGCGTAGCCCAGTTCCAGCGCGACGTCGGTTGCGCTGGAGCCGGCGCGCAACAGGGCGGAAGCGCGCGCGACCGCGGCGCGGCGCAATAGGGCGTTGAAGCTGGTGCCGTGCGATTCCAGGTGCCGCTGCAAGGTCCGGCGCGAGATCCCCAGGCGCCGGCCGATGCGGTCGATGCGCGGGCGC
The DNA here is from genome assembly GCA_016779605.1 of Nevskia sp. GTDB lineage: Bacteria > Pseudomonadota > Gammaproteobacteria > Nevskiales > Nevskiaceae > Nevskia. The sequence goes on from JADHNH010000066.1 coordinate 6,229, forward strand.
CCTTCGAGCAGGGCCAGGCCGATGAGGTGCTCGACGCAGGCGACGAGGTCGTCCGGTTGCGGAATCTCCGCGGCCCCGGGTTGCGGTCGTTGCGGCGCCCGTGGATTGGACAGGTCGAGGATATCGGCGGGGAAAACCACCGCCGCGGTCGGCCCAGGGCAAACCTCGCAGCGGAACACGCTCTCCACGGCCGGCCTGGAGGCCGCCGGCGCTCCGCCGAGCTCGAGCCGCGACGGCGTCCAGCGGTCGCCGGCGAAGCGCCGCAGCAGGTCGAGCATGTAGCCCAGCGCCAGCATCTCGTTCTTCTGCCGTCCGACTTGCACCGGGTCCGTCACCCGGTAGGTCCATTGGACGAAACGGCCTGCACGCCTCAACTCGAGCCGGGTGCTCGATTGCAGCAGGGTTCCGATCGCCTCGCCGGCAGCGGCGAGCGCGGCATCGAGGCGCGGCAGCGCGATCACCCGCCGCCCGTAGGCGCCCAGGCTGGCGATGCCGGCCTCGGTCGAGAGCCGTGCCGCCAAGGCCTCGTCGCCGATCTCGCCGGCGGCGCATTCGACCAGCTTGAGCTGATCCTTGAGCAGGATCAGGCGGTCGGGCTCCTCGATCAGGCGCATCGGCAGTTCCGCGCGCCGGAAGACCCGTGCAACGGAGCCGCCGCACCGCTCCACGAGGGCGGCGACGGGGCCCATCGAACGCGCCTTGGTCAATCCATACGGCACGACGGCCGGCCTCCTTTCGGCGAACCCGGGGCGATGGCGCGAAATGGCAAGTTCCGGCGCCGCCTTGCGCCTAAATTCCCCCGCAGCGGCATGCAGGTTCCATAAGGGCGAACAGGAGGATACAAGGTGACGGGCGAGGAGTGCGAACAGGACCGCGAGGCGGTCAGGATTCAGTGGCGGGAAGCGATCGGGGCGGCCGGCAGCTGCCTGCTACGCAGCGCGGTCGTGGAGGTGCCGGCGAACAGCAGCGGCTGGGTCGACGGCGGCGTCGACCTGAACATCGGCGAGGCGGTCACCTTGCTTGCGGCCGGCAAGGTGCTGACGCAACTCCCGGGCATCGGCTTCGGCGCCAATATGTTCCTTTGGCACCGCATCGGTACCGATGGGCCGATCGCCAAATTTCCGGCGTCGACGCAGAGTTTCGAGGCGCGCCAGGCCGGGCGCCTGATGCTGGTTGCGCAATTTCCCGGCGCCTGGCTCGACCAGGCCGGCGGGCTGGCGCCCGATTGGCCGCGCCAAGCCGCCGGCGGCTCGTTCACCGTTGCCGTGCTGGTCTGGAAGGACCGCGCCGAAGACGGCCTGGCGCTGTTCGCCGCCAAGGACCGCAGCGGGTATGCGGCGGCCGAGTTCGCGAGATTTACCGATCCGGTGCAGGCGCCGAAAGGCTGGCAGCACCTGTGGCGGGTAGGCGAATCCGGGGTCTACAAGGACGTCCCTGGGAACGTGCAGGGGCGCGCGCCCGGGACGGCCGCAGCGCCGCGCATCGCGTGCCGCTGCCGCGGCGGCGGCGGCATCCTGAAATACCCGGTGGACCTGCCGCTCGACGGTTCGACGCGGCTCTCCTGGCTATGGCGCGTGATCGAGCTGCCTTCGCAGGTCGCCGAAGACAGCCTGCCGACGCACGACTACCTGTCCATCGCCGTCGAATTCGACAACGGCCAGGACCTGACCTACCTGTGGAGCGCCGCGCTGGCGGTCGGCATGGTGTTCCGCTGCCCGCTGCCCTGGTGGGACAAACACGAAACGCACCAGGTCATCCGCTGCGGCACGGCCGAGCTGGGCCAGTGGCGCCGGGAGGACCAGCCGGTGCTCGCCGATTACGCCAAGGCGATCGGGGGCACGCCGCCGGCGCGGATCGTCGGCGTCTGGCTGATCGCCGTCGCCGCGTTCCAGGGCGGCCGCGGCGATTGCGAATACCGGGAAATCCGGCTCGGCGGCGGCGCCGGCGGCATCGACATCGGGCCGTAGCAGCCTGGCTGCGTGGACGGCGCCGGGGCGTGATCGTCGCCGGAGCGCCGCGCTTCACGGGTTCGCGCGCGTCCGCGCGGGCTTGCTGGCGCGGCTCAGGTTGAAGGCGGTGTTGACCAGCGCGACGTGCGAAAACGCCTGCGGGAAGTTGCCGAGCTGGCGGCGTGCGCGCGGATCGTACTCCTCGGCGAGCAGGCCGACGTCGTTGCACAGGCGCAGCAAGCGGCGGAACAGCCGGCGCGCGTCGGCCAGGCGTCCCAGCAGCACGTAGTTGTCGGCGAGCCAGAAGCTGCACGCCAGGAATGCGCCTTCGCCGGTCGGCAGGCCGTCGACCCCGGAGCCGGTTTCGTAGCGCAGCACCAGCCCGTCGGCCATCAGCCGCTGCTCGATCGCCGCGACGGTGCCGCGGATGCGCGGATCCTGCGCCGGCAGGAAGCCGACGATGGGCAGCAGCAGCAAGCTGGCGTCGAGCCGCGCCGAGCCGTAGGCCTGCACGAAGCAGTTGCGCCGGGGGTCGTAGGCCTTGGCGCAGATCTCGTCGTGGATGGCCTGCGCCAGCCGCGCCCAGCGCGCGCGGTCGGCGGCGCTTTCGGTGGCGATGCGCGCCCCGGCCAGGCGGTGGAAGGCGACCCAGGCCATGACCTTGGAATGGGTGAAGTGCTGCGGCTCGCCGCGGATTTCCCAGAAGCCGCGGTCCGGCTGGCGCCAGGCGGTCTCCAGGTGCTCCAGCAGCTTGCGGCGCAGGCTCGACCAGCGCGGCTCCACCGGCAGGCCGCCCTTGCGCGCCTGCGCCATCATGTCGATCAGCTCGCCGTAGAGGTCGAGCTGCAACTGCTCGGCGGCGGCGTTGCCGATGCGCACCGGTATTGAGCCCTCGTAGCCGGGCAGCCAGGGCACCTCGCGTTCGGGCAGCGCGCGTTCGCCGGACACGCCGTAGAGCACCTGGATCTGCTCCGGGCTGCCGGCAATGGCGCGCACCAGCCAGTCGCGCCAGGCGGCGGCCTCGTCGTAGTGGCCGCCGTTCATCAGCGCCTGCAGGGTGAAGGTGGCGTCGCGCAGCCAGCAGTAGCGATAGTCCCAGTTGCGCGATCCGCCGATCTTTTCCGGCAGCGAGGTGGTGGCCGCCGCGACGATGCCGCCAGTGGGTGCGTAGGTCAGCCCGCGCAGGGTGCACAGCGAACGCTGCACCGCTGCGGTCCAGGGTCCGGACTGGCCGCTACGCCGGCTCCAGCGCCGCCAGCCGCTTTCGGTCTTGCGCAAGGCGCGTTGCGGGCCGACCGGCGCCGGCGCGGCTTCCCAGGAGCGGCCGTAACTCAGCGTGAACGGCACGGTCTGCCCGCGCCGCACCTCGAACTCCGCCACCGAGCGCAGGTCTTCGCCGCGGATGGCGACCGGCGTGCGCAGCACCACGCAGTGCGGGCCGGCGATTGCCTGCCACAGCTTGCGTCCGGCGTGCCGCATCCAGGGCACGGTGAGGCCGCTGTCGAAGCGCAGCACGAGGTCGGTGCGCATGGCGACCACGCCGCGGCGGCCGACGACCAGCCGCACCACGCTTTGCGGGCCGGCGCCGGTGGGCATGAAGTCGATCAGGGTGACGCTGCCGCGCTCGCACTCGAACTCGGTTTCCAGCACCAGCGTGGCGTCGCGGTAGCGGCGCCGCACCTTGGCCTTGCCTTGCGGCGCGATCAGCCAGCGGCCGTGCTCGCTGCTGCCGAGCAGCGCAGCGAAGCAGGCCGGGGAATCGAAGCGCGGCCAGCACAGCCAGTCGATCGACCCGTCCTTGCCGACCAGCGCGCTCGAACGGCAGTCGCCGATCATCGCGTAATCCTCGATGCGCAGCGCCATGGCTCAGCCGCCGCGGCGTGGCGGCGCGGAACTTTGCCGGCCGCGCGCCGATCCGATTGGTTGTTTTGGCACGCCCGGCCTCGTAACGTATGCGAAAGTAGCGATTGGATCGCGGGCAGGCGGCGAGGGTTCCAAGGCGCGCTTCAATCGGAACGGGGAGCCAGGGCATGCAGATCGGCGTGGTTGGACTGGGCCGCATGGGCGCCAACATCGCGCGGCGGCTGATGCGTCACGGGCATGCCTGCGTGGTGCACGACGTGCACGAAAGCGCCGTGCAGGCCCTGGTGAAGGAGGGCGCCCAGGGCGCGGGCACCCTCGACGAGCTGCTGGCGGCGCTGCAGGGCAAGCCCGCGGTGGTCTGGGTGATGCTGCCGGCCGGCGCGGTGACCGAGGATGTGGTGGCGCGCCTGGGCGCGCGGCTCGCCGCCGGCGACATCGTCATCGACGGCGGCAACAGCTTCTACCGCGACGACATCCGCCGCGCCGGCAGCCTGGCGGCGCGCGGCGTGCGCTACGTCGACGTCGGCACCTCCGGCGGCGTGTGGGGCCTGGAGCGCGGCTACTGCATGATGATCGGCGGCGAGCGCGCGGCGGTGGAACACCTGCAGCCGGTCTTCGAGGCGCTGGCGCCGGGGGCCGGCGCGGCGGCGCCCACGCCGGGCCGCGAGCACGACGAGGCGCCGGCCGTGCGCGGCTACATCCACGCCGGGCCGGTCGGCGCCGGCCATTTCGTGAAGATGGTGCACAACGGCATCGAGTACGGGCTGATGCAGGCGTATGCCGAGGGCTTCCAGATCCTGCACAGCCGCGCCGGCGGCGGCGTGCCGGAAGCCGAGCGCTACGCCTTCGATCTTGCCGACATCGCCGAGGTCTGGCGGCGCGGCAGCGTGGTTTCCTCCTGGCTGCTCGACCTGACCGCCGCCGCCTTGGCGCGCGACCCGCAGCTCGGCGGCTTTTCCGGGCGCGTGGAGGATTCCGGCGAGGGCCGCTGGACGCTCGACGCGGCGGTCGAGCAGGCGGTGCCGGCACCGGTGCTGGCGGCGTCGCTGTTCGCACGGTTCCGCTCGCGCGAGGCGCAAAGCTTTTCCGACCAGATGCTGTCGGCCATGCGGCTCGGCTTCGGCGGCCACGTCGAACCGGGCAAAGGCTAGCCGGGCATGGGCGCGCGCGCCGGCAGCGCGGTGGCGCCCGCCGGCCCTTGCGCGCTGGTGATCTTCGGCGCCGGCGGCGACCTCACCCACCGCCTGCTGGTGCCGGCGCTGTACAACCTGCACCGCAGCGGGCTGTTGCCCGAGCACTTCGCCATCGTCGGCATCGACCATCACACGCGCAGCGACGCGGCCTGGCGCGCCAGCCTGCGCCGCGCCCTGCGCAAGGCCTCGCGCACGCGCGACGCCGAAGGCCAGCCGGGCCGGTTCGACGAGAAGCTCTGGCACTGGCTGGCGCAGCGCATGCACCGCATCCGCGGCGACTTCGACGACGACGGCCTGTACGCGCGGCTGAGGGTGCGCCTGCAGCACACCGAGCAGGTGCACAAGAGCGCCGGCAACGTGCTGTTCTACCTGGCCACGGCGCCGGCGTTCTTCGGCATGGTCGCCGAGAAGCTCGGCACCGCCGGCCTGCTGCACGCGCCCGCCGCCGGCCGCAGCGGGCGGCGGCCGTGGCGGCGCGTGTGCATCGAAAAGCCGTTCGGGCACGACCTGGAATCGGCGCGCGCGCTCAATGCGCGCCTGCGGCAGGTGATGGGCGAAGACCAGATCTACCGCATCGACCATTTCCTGGGCAAGGAGACGGTGCAGAACATCCTGGCGTTCCGGTTCGCCAACGGCCTGATCGAGCCGGTGTGGAACCGCGACCGCATCGACCACGTGCAGATCACGGTGGCCGAGACCGTCGGGGTGGAGCAGCGCGGCGCCTTCTACGACCGCACCGGCTGCCTGCGCGACATGGTGCCCAACCACCTGTTCCAGCTGGTGGCGATGATCGCCATGGAGCCGCCGAGCTCGTTCGACGCCGAGGCGATCCGCGCCAAGAAGGCCGAGGCGCTGGCGGCGGTGCGGCCGGCCCGCCCCGGCCAGGCGGTGCGCGCGCAGTACGGCAGCGGCCGCGTGCTGGGCGAGCGCGTGCACAGCTACCGCCGCGAGCCGCAGGTGGCGCGCCGCTCGTCCACCGAGACCTACACGGCGCTGCGCCTGGACATCGACAGCTGGCGCTGGGCCGGCGTGCCGTTCTACCTGCGCACCGGCAAGCACCTGTGCCGGCGCGGCAGCGAGATCGCCATCCGCTTCAAGCCGGCGCCGCTGGCGCCGTTCCGCTCCACCGCGGTGGCCGGCTTCGGCCCCGACTGGCTGGTGTTCTCGATCCAGCCCGGCGAGAGCATTTCGCTGCAGTTCGACGTCAAGCGGCCCGGCCCGCGCATGGAGCTGGCGCCGGTGCACATGGAATTCCAGTACAAGGACTGGTTCCCGGTGCTGCCCAACGTCGGCTACGAAACCCTGATCTACGACTGCATGATCGGCGACGCCACGCTGTTCCAGCGCGCCGACATGATCGAGGAAGGCTGGCGCATCGTGCAGCCGCTGCTGGATGCCTGGGCGCGCGCCGGCGCGCGCGGCCTGGCCAGCTACGCCTCCGGCAGCGCCGGCCCGGCGCAGGCCGAGGCGCTGCTGGCCGCCGAACGGCACCAGTGGCGGCCGCTGGTGCCGTACAAGCCCACCATTGCGCGCCGTGGCTGAGGCGGTGTCCGCCGCGGACGCGGCGCCGCCGGTGCTGGTGGTCTGCGGCGTATCCGGTTCGGGCAAGACCACGGTCGGCCGCCTGCTGGCGCAGCGGCTGGGCTGGCAGTTCCAGGAGGGCGATGCGCTGCATCCGCCGGCGAACATCCGCAAGATGGCGTCCGGCCAGCCGCTGGACGACGCGGACCGCCGTCCCTGGCTGGCCGCGGTGGCGCGCTGGATCGACGGCCAATGCGCCGCGCAAATGCCCGGGGTGATCACCTGCTCGGCGCTCAAGCGCGCCTACCGCGACGCGCTGCGCGCCGGCCGCCCGCAACTGCGCCTGCTGTTCCTGCGTGCGGCGGAAGATGCCATCGCCGCGCGCCTGGCCGGCCGTCAGGGCCACTTCATGCCGGCGCAACTGCTGCACAGCCAGTTCCAGGCGCAGGAACAGCCCGGCGCGGACGAAGGCGTGAAGGTGGTCGACGTGGCCGGCCGCACGCCGGAGCAGGTGGCGGCTGCCGCGCTCGATTGGCTGGGCGCGCGGGACGGTGCATCCCGGAACCGATAGGACTGCAGGCGGCGATCGGGCCGGCGGCGGCAATGGCGATCCGCGCCCATTGCCGGGATCGAAGGCCGGAGCTTGACTCTGGACCAAGGTCCATACTTTATCGTAGCCGCCACGTTCATCGCAGATCCGTTCCGAGCCGAGACCCCCGACCATGCAGACCCTGACCATCGGCGAGCTGGCGCGCCGGGCCGACGTGCCGATCGACACCATCCGCTACTACGAGCGCGCCCGGCTGATCGCAGAGCCGGTACGGCGGCCGTCCGGCTACCGGCAGTATCCGCAAGATGCGGTCAAGCGTCTGCGCTTCATCCGCCGGGCCAAGGCCCTGGGATTCAGCCTGGAAGAAATCGCCGGGCTGCTGGCGCTGAGCGGCAAGCGCAACGTCGCGGCGGTGAAGCGCGCCGCCGAGCAACGGCTGGCCGACATCGACGCGCGCATCGCCGAGCTGAGCCGGATCCGCGAAGGGCTGGCGCGGCTGGTGGAGACCTGCCCGGGGCATGGGCGGGCGGAGCGCTGCCCGATCCTGTCGGCGTTGAACGAGGACGGCGCATGAGCGGCTGCTGCCAGCAATCTCACGGTACGCCGCCGCCGCGGCATCATCCGGCGGCCGGTGTTGGCCACGGCGGTGCGCCCGTTTCCGGCGACGCACGCGACCCGGTCTGCGGCATGGCGGTGGATTCCAAGACAGCCCTGCGCGCCTCGCACGCCGGCCACGACTATTTCTTCTGCAGCGAAGGCTGTCGCGGGACATTCCTGGCCGATCCGGTTCGCTATGCGGAGCCGGGGACGGCGAAGGAGAAAGCCCAGGCGTCCGCCGGCGCCGTCTACACCTGCCCGATGCACCCGCAGGTGCGCCAGGCCGGTCCGGGCAGCTGCCCGATCTGCGGGATGGCGCTGGAGCCGCTGGACCCGGCGGCGGATTCGGGCGATAACGCCGAGCTGCGCGACATGACGCGGCGCCTGCTGGTCTGCGCGGCGCTGAGCCTGCCGCTGCTGTGGTCGCTGGCCGGCGAGATGATCCCGCGGCTCAACCCGACGATGCTGCTGGGCCAGCGCAACGCCGGCTGGGCCGAGTTCGCGCTGGCGACCCCGGTGGTTGTTTGGGGCGGCGGCGTGTTCTTCGCGCGCGGCTGGCAGTCGCTGCTGCGGCGCAGCCTCAACATGTTCAGCCTGATCGCGCTGGGCACCGGCGCGGCCTGGCTGTTCTCGGTAGTCGCGCTGGCGGCGCCGGACTGGTTGCCGGACTCCTTCAGGCTCGCCGGCGGCGCGCCGCCGCTGTACTTCGAGGCAGCAGCGGTGATCGTCACCCTGGTGCTGCTGGGCCAGGTGCTGGAACTGCGCGCGCGCGCGCAGACCTCGGGCGCGATCCGCTCGCTGCTGCGGCTGGCGCCGAACGTCGCGCACCGGGTCGATGCCGCGGGCGGCGAAACCGACGTGCCGCTGGAGCAGGTGCATGCCGGCGAGTGGCTGCGCGTGCGGCCGGGCGAGAAGATCCCGGTGGATGCTGTCGTGGTCGAGGGCAGCAGCCACGTCGACGAGTCGATGCTGACCGGCGAGCCGGACCCGGTGCACAAGAAGCCGGGCGACCGCGTCACCGGCGCCACGCTCAACGGCAGCGGCAGCCTGCTGCTGGAGGCCGAGCGCGTCGGTGCCGACACCGTGCTGTCGCAGATCGTGCACCTGGTGGCGCAGGCGCAGCGCTCGCGCGCGCCGGTGCAGCGGCTGGCCGACCAGGTCGCCGCCTGGTTCGTGCCGGCGGTGGTGGCGATCGCGCTGCTGGCGGCCGCCTGCTGGGCCCTGTGGGGCCCGGCCCCGGCCCTGGCCCACGCGCTGGTGGCGGCGGTGAGCGTGCTCATCATCGCCTGTCCCTGCGCCCTGGGGCTGGCCACGCCGATGTCGATCATGGTCGGCATCGGCCGCGGCGCGCATGCGGGCGTGCTGATCCGCGACGCCGCCGCGCTGGAACGGCTGGAGAAGGTCGACACCGTGGTGGTCGACAAGACCGGCACCCTCACCGAGGGCCGGCCCGGCCTGCAGGCGGTGGAGCCGGTGCAGGGCATGACCGCAGCGGAACTGCTGCGCCTGGCAGCCTGTGCGGAGAGCGCAAGCGAGCATCCGCTGGCGCGCGCCATCGTCGAGGGCGCGCGCAGCCGCGGCATCGAGCCCTCCGCCGCGCCGCGGGACTTCGCCTCGGACCCCGGCCTGGGCGTGTGGTGTACGGTCGAGGGACGGCGCATTCTGGTGGGCAATGCGCAGCTGCTGCAGCGCGAGGGCGTGGCCGTGGACGAACTGGTGCAGCGCGCCGAGGGCCGTCGCACGCAGGGACAGACCGCGATATTCGTCGCCGTGGACGGCCGCGCGGCGGGGCTGCTCACCGTGGCCGACGCGCTGAAGGCGAGCACGCCCGAGGCGGTGCGCGCGCTGAAGCTGCTGGGTATCCGCATCATCATGCTGACCGGCGACAATGCGCGTACCGCAAAAGTGGTCGGCGACGCCCTGGGCCTGGACGAAGTGGTGGCCGACGTGCTGCCGGCCGACAAAGCCGCCGTCGTCAAGCGCCTGCAAGCCGAGGGCCGCGTGGTCGCCATGGCCGGCGACGGCGTCAACGACGCGCCGGCGCTGGCGCAGGCGGACGTCGGCATCGCCATGGGTACCGGCACCGACGTCGCCATGCAATCGGCCGGCGTCACCTTGCTCAAGGGCGACCTGCGCGGGCTGGCCAAGGCGGTGCGGCTGTCGCGCCATGCCATGCGCAACATCCGCCAGAACCTGTTCTTCGCCTTTGCCTACAATGCGCTGGGCGTGCCCGTCGCCGCCGGCGCGCTGTACCCGGTGTTCGGCCTGCTGCTGTCGCCGATCGTCGCCAGCGCGGCGATGAGCCTGAGCTCGGTGTCGGTGGTGGCCAATGCGCTGCGGCTGCGTTCGCTCAAGCTGTGAGCGCGGCGAACGCGGGGGACTTTCAGATGATCGAATCGAATGCGCTGCAGCGGGAATTCGTCTGCACCCAGCGGGCGGGCCGGTACCGCGCGCTGCCGGGGCGGGCCTTTGCCCTGGTCCTGCGGATACATGAAGGACGCGGTGCGCCGGCCGCCGGCATGCGGGGCTTCGTCCATGCGGTGCTGCGGCGGATCACCGATGAATGAGCCGGAGCTGGGCAGCGCGATCACCTGTCCGCACTGCGGACAGCTCAGCGTGGAGACGATGCCGGTGAACGCCTGCATCGTGTTCTGGCCGTGTCCGCACTGCGCCGCGGTGCTGCGCCCGCTGGCCGGGCGCTGCTGCGTGTTCTGCTCCTACGGGACGACACCCTGCCCACCGGTGCAGGCAAGCAAGGCCTGCTGCGGCTAGCGCGACTTGGTGAAGAACCGTCGCAGCGCCTCCATGGTTTCGGGATTGGCGGCCTGCGCGGCAATGCCGTCGGCCTCGCGGCGCAGCTGCTCGGACAGCGGCACCGCGCCGGCGCCGCGCATCAGGCGCTTGAGATTGCGCAGTGCGTCCGCCGGCGTCTGCAGAAGGCGCGCCACCAGCGCCTGCACGGCCTCGTCGAGCTTGTCGTCGTCCACCACCTCCGTAACCAGCCCGAGCTGTTGCGCCGCCTCGGCCGACAGCACCGGGTTGAGCGCCATGATCTCGAAGGCCTTGCGGTAGCCCACCGCGCGCTCCAGCAGCCAGCTCAGGCCGCCATCGGGCGTCAGGCCGGACTTGGTGTAGGCGCTGACCAGCTTGGCCGAGCGGCGCGCGACGACCAGGTCGGCGCCGCAGACGATGCTGAAGCCGCCGCCGGCGGCGGTGCCGTTGAGCGCGGCCACCACCGGTGCGGGCGCTTCGTGCAGGCGCTGGATGCCGAGGTGGAAGATGGTCGCCATGCGGTGCACGTGGGCGCGGATGCGGTGCTCGTTGGCGAGGAAGCCGGCGAGGTCGCCGCCGACCGAGAACAGCTCGCCGCGCGCGCCCAGCACGATGACCTTCACCGCCGGGTCGGCAGCGCAGGCGTCCGCCGCGTTGGCGAAGGCCTCGACGAACAGGTCGTCGACGGCGTTGCGGCCGGCGGGGTTGTCCAGGGTCAGCCAGGCGACCTGGTTTTCGATCTTCAGCGAAATGCGATGGGTATTCATGGATGGCTTGGTTGGATCGATGGCTTGGTTGGGTCAGGTCGTTTGGGGGCGGTGTTCGGCGGCCAGCACGTCGGGGCGCACGATGCGCACGCGCTCGACATTGTCTTCGAGCAGCACCTGCAGCACCTCGTCCCAGCGCGCGTCGAGCGCGCCGGCGCGCAGCGCCCGGCACAGCTTCCAGGTCAGCTCGACCGCGCTGCCTTCGGCGCCGAGGAGCCGGCTCAGGCGCTGCTGCGAATGCACCGCCGCCGTGTCACCGGATTCCAGCTCGCGCAGCGCCAGCTCGAGCAGGAAGCCGGACACGTGGAGCTGGTAGGCCGGGCCGCGTTCCAGCTGCGGCGCCACCTGCTTGAGGGTGTCGCGCACCGTGGCCAGCAGGTCGGCGATGTCCGGGCTGAAATAGCCTTTTTCAGTCATAGCGGCCCGCCAGGGTCATCAGCAGCTCGTATTCGATCAGGGCGGTGTTGCGGCCGCAGGCTGCGAACACCGGGCCGCGGCGGCCGCGGTGCACGTGCTCGAAGGCCTGCATGATGTTCAGCACGGTCCAGCGCATGAGCCCGAAGACCTGCCAGTAGCGGATCGATTCCGGGTCGGCATGGCCGCCGCCGGCGCCGCGGTAGGCGTCCAGGAACGGCTGCCAGGGCCCGATGCCGCCGACCGGCAGCTGCGGCCGGCCGAAGCGCCAGGAGCGCGTCGACAGCCAGCCCAGGTCTTCCAGCGGCGCGCCCAGGTGGCTGCATTCCCAGTCGAGCACCGCGGTGACGCCGCGCGGGCCGGCCATGATGTTGCCGATGCGGAAATCGCCGTGCAGGAATACCGCCGGCGCCGGCGCCGGCGGCGGGCGGTGGCGTTCGAGCCAGCGCAGCGCCAGCTCCAGCGCCGGGTGCGGCTCGCCGTAGTGGTCGATGCGGCGGCGCTGCGCCTGCAGCGCATCGACGCTGTCGGGCCATTGCCGCAGGAAACCGAACTCCGCCGGCGGCAGGCTGTGCAGCTGCGCCAGCAGCTCGCCGAACTGCACCAGCAGGCGCGGCCGCACCGCGGCGAACTGTTCCGATTCGACCAGCGCCTTGGGGAAGGTCTCGCCCTCGACGAAGGCGCTGACGAAGCCCGCGCCCATGCCGTCGGCGGCGTCGTACTCGAACACCGGCTCCGGCACCGGGAAACCATGGCGGTACACCGCCTGCATGGTGCGGAACTGGTCGGCCGGCGGCAGGAACGGGCTGTGGTCGGTGACCAGGGTCTCCTGGCGCGACACCAGCCGCCGCCGCGCGGCGCCCTCGACTAGGTCGAACACGACGGTGCGGTTGCTGCCGCCCAGGGACGGCACGCTGAGCTTGTCGATGGCTGCCGACGCACCGAAGCGCCGCCGCACGGCGGCGCGCAGGTCGTCGAAGCCGTCGGCACGGGCGTCGCTCAAACCGGCGCGCCCGGCAGCCGCCCGTCGTCCAGCCGCTCGATGTATTCGCTGATGCCCATGCCTTCCTTGCCGTCCCAGGTGAAGCGGGTGGCGCCTTCCCAGATGCGCGAGACCAGTACCTGGTCGCCGGCCTTGCGGCGGTTGCGCAGCGGCGCCAGCGACAGGATCTCGGTCTTGATCAGCGCCGTGCGCCTGGCGGTGCGCACCGCCAGGGCCGAAGCCAGAGGATCGCCGTTGGCGGCCCAGGTGGTGGTGACGTCGAGGTCGGTGATGTCCTCGTACTGGTGGTCCACCATCAGCACACCGACGCGGCGCGAAACGCCGGACTTGTCGGTGATCTTGAGCAGCATGAAGCCGCAGCCGTCGCCGAAGTTGCACAGCAGCAGGCGGTAGCTGTAGATCACCTGCCAGATGCGCGGGCCCCAGGAGTGGTCGCGCCAGCCGTGGCCGTCGAGCTGCCAGGACTGCCCGCCGATACTCATGCGGCCGGTCACGCGCAGGTGCTGGTTGAAATGGTTGAGCGAGAAATCGCGCCCGTACATGGTCTGCTGGTCGTCGCGCAGCGGCCGGCCGCCGTGGATCGGCGAGACGCCTTCCAGCGCCCAGTCGACGCTGGCCGGCGCGCGCGGCGCGTTCTTCAGGCCGGTTTCGGGGTCGCGCAGCTGGTCCGGGTGGTCCACCAGCAGCACCTCGCCCTCGTAGGCCATGCGGAAGCGCTTGAACGGCTCGATCACGTCCATCGACAGGCCGCCGGCGGCGAAGCGCTCGTTGCCGCTGATCTTCGGCCGCCCGAACTGGCAGGCGATGCGCCCGTCCGGCAGGTACAGGCACACCGACAGCTCGGCGTAGCCCTCGTTGACGCGGTTGCCGATGCGCATCCAGCCGCCCAGCTTCTGCTTCAGGTCGAAGCCGTTGGCGTAGACGCTTTCGTTGAAGGTTTCGGTCCGCTCGGGCGGATGCGGGCTCTCGTCCCGGGGGTCCAGCGCGAACTGCTCCATGGCGTCTCCTGGCGATTTTCGATTGCGGTTCTTGGCGCCATGATTCCACATCGGCTAATCTCGAAACAAACAGCGGCGCCGGCGGCGCCGAATGCAAGCCTTGAAAACAAACTGTCCTTGAGGAGGAACCCCAATGAGCGAGCTGCACATCGATCCCCGCATGCCGCCGGTGGACCACTGCGTCCTGCGGCCCCTGCTGGAGCGCCAGGCGGCGGCCCAGCCCGACAAGGTCTACGCCTGGTTCGACACCGGCGAGGAATGGACCTACCGGCAGATGCGCCAGCAGGCGGTGCGCACCGCCAACGCCCTGCGCGCGCTCGGCGTCAAGCGCGGCGACCGCGTGATCTGCTGGCTGCCCTCCGGCCCGGACATCCTGCGCCTGTGGTTCGGCCTCAACTACCTGGGCGCGGTGTACGTGCCGATCAACCTGGCCTACCGCGGCCAGCTGCTGGAGCACGTCGTCAACAACTCGGACGCCGAGCTGATCGTGGCCCATGCCTCGCTGGTGGAGCGGCTGCACGACGTCAAATGCCCCCGGCTCAAGCGCGCCATCGTGTTCAGCGGCAAGCCCGCGGCCGTGCCCGGCCTCGAGCTGCTGCCGGCGGAAGCCGCCAGCTCCACCGACGACAGCCTGCCGGCGCTGGACGCGCCGATCGCGCCCTGGGACGTGCAAAGCATCATCTACACCTCCGGCACCACCGGCCCGTCCAAGGGGGTGCTGTCGTCCTACATGCAGCTTTACTCCATGTCGATGCCGCCGAAGTACTACGGCGCCGACGACCGCTTCGTCATCAACCTGCCGTACTTCCACGCCGGCGGCACCATGCCGACCTACAGCATGCTGATCCGCGGCGGCTCCATCGCGGTGGTGGAGAACTTCAAGACCGACAAGTTCTGGGAGGAAATCAAGCGCAGCCAGGCCACCACCCTGATCCTGCTCGGCTCCATGGCCACCTTCATCGCGCGCCAGCCGGAGCGCCCCGACGAGCGCAACCACAACCTGCGCTCGGCCCTGGTGGTGCCGTTCAACGACATGGCGCTGAAGGTGCGCGAGCGCTTCGGCATCGAGGTGCACACCCACTTCAACATGACCGAGATCTCCCAGCCGATCCTGTCGGAGGCCAACCCCACCCTGGTCGGCGTGGCCGGCAAGGCGCGCCCCGGCGTGGAGGTGCGCCTGGTGGACGAGAATGACTGCGAGGTGGCGGTGGGCATGCCCGGCGAGCTGATCGTGCGCAGCGACTGCCCGTGGGCGCTGAATTCGGGCTACAACAACGAGCCCAAGGCCACCGCCACCGCTTGGCGCAACGGCTGGTTCCATACCGGCGACGCCTTCAAGCGCGACGCCGAAGGCAATTACTTCTTCCTCGACCGCATGAAGGACGCCATCCGCCGCCGCGGCGAGAACATCTCGTCGTTCGAGGTGGAGGCCGTGGTGACCGGCCACCCGGCGGTGAAGGAAGCCGCGGTGGTGGCGTATCCCAGCGAGGTCGGCGAGGAGGAGGTGGTGGCGGTGCTGACCCTGCGCGAAGGCGCCACCCTGGACCCGGCCGAGCTGATCCAGTATTGCGTGCCGCGCATGGCGCATTTCATGGTGCCGCGCTACGTCTGGGTGGTGGACGAGCTGCCGCGCACGCCGACGCAGAA
>JADHNH010000067.1 GCA_016779605.1 Nevskia sp.
TCGTTGATGCGCTCCAGCGGCAGCACGTGGGTGATGAGGTCGTCGATGTTGATCTTGCCGTCCATGTACCAGTCGACGATCTTCGGCACGTCGCTGCGGCCGCGGGCGCCGCCGAAGGCGGTGCCCTGCCAGCGGCGCCCGGTGACCAGCTGGAACGGCCGCGTGCTGATCTCCTGGCCGGCGCCGGCCACGCCGATGATGGTGGACACGCCCCAGCCGCGGTGGCAGCACTCCAGCGCCTGCCGCATCAGGGTGGTGTTGCCGACGCATTCGAAGCTGTAGTCGGCGCCGCCGCCGGTGAGCTCGACCAGGTGCGCCACCAGGTCGCCCTTGACGTCCGCGGGGTTGACGAAGTGGGTCATGCCGAACTGGCGGGCCAGCGCCTCGCGCGCGGGGTTTAAGTCCACGCCGACGATCTTGTCGGCGCCGACCATCTTCGCGCCCTGGATCACGTTCAGGCCGATGCCGCCCAGGCCGAACACGACGACGTTGGCGCCCGCTTCCACCCGGGCGGTGAACAGCACCGCGCCGATGCCGGTGGTGACGCCGCAGCCGATGTAGCAGATCTTGTCGAACGGCGCGTCCGGCCGCACCTTGGCCAGGGCGATTTCCGGCAGCACCGTGTAGTTGGCGAACGTCGAGCAGCCCATGTAGTGGTGCACCATGCGGCCGCCGCGCGAGAAGCGGCTGCTGCCGTCGGGCATCAGGCCCTTGCCCTGGGTGGCGCGGATGGCGGTGCACAGGTTGGTCTTGCGCGAGGTGCAGCTCTTGCACTGGCGGCATTCCGGCGTGTACAGCGGAATCACGTGGTCGCCGGGCTTGAGGCTGTTCACGCCGGCGCCGACCTCCACCACCACACCGGCCCCCTCGTGCCCCAGGATGGCCGGGAACAGCCCCTCCGGGTCGGCGCCGGACAGGGTGAACTTGTCGGTGTGGCAGATGCCGGTGGCCTTGATCTCGACCAGCACTTCGCCGGCCCGCGGGCCTTCGAGCTGCACCGTGTCGATCACCAGCGGCTTGCCGGCTTCGAGGGCAACGGCGGCGCGGACGTCCATGCGTACTCCTGCAATCTTGGATGGGATGAAAGGACCGCTCGGTTCACCGCACGGGCGCGGCCGCGGCTCCCGCCGGACGATTTTAGGGGTTGCCGCGCGGTGGAACCAGCGACCTTTGGAGGCCGGCCGGAAACGCCGGCCTGAGTCCGATGCCCGCTCAGCCGCGCCGCGCGCCCGCGGCCACCGCGCCGGCGCGCATCGCCGGCGGTTTCGGCCGCGGCCGCCGCACCTTGGCCGACAGCACCTTGACGGCGGCGTCGGCCTCGTCGCTGCGGCCGATGTGGCGCTGCACCGCCAGCCCGCTGGCCACCGCGACGATGGCGGCGATCTGGTCGCGGCGCGCCGTGGGCGCCGCCGCCAGGCGTTCCTCGAACCACGCCACCCAGATGTCCAGCACGCGGTTGGCCATGCCGCTGTACAGCGACTCGCCCTGCGAGGCGCGGCCGAGCGCCTCCTGCCACACGCGCTGGTAGGGTTCGTATTCCGGCAGCTTCAGCATCGCCCACATCTGCCCGAGCAGCACGTCGAACGGCTGCCGCCCTTCGGGCAGCATTCCGCTCAGGCGCGCCGACAGGCGCTGCACGATGCGCTCGAACGCCGCCAGCATCAGCTCGTCCTTGTCGGCGAAGTAGTACAGCAGCATGCGGTCGCTGGTGCCGGCGGCGGCGGCGAGCGTGCGCAGGCTGGCGCCGCCGAGCCCGTGCTCGAGCAGATGGTCGACGACGCGCTCGAGGGCGGTGTCGCGGCGGAGCTGGCGGACACTCATGGCGGCTACTGTAGCAGTTACTACATTGTCCTGATATATTGCGCCGTGTTCGAAAGCTGGGCCCACGGACCGCAGGCGGCAGAACACCATGTATCGGGGCCGGGCACACGGCGGCGGATGTCCCCCCAGCACGCCGGCATCACCAGAGTAATCGAGGAGCTGCGGATTCCAATGAGATTTCGTCTTGCCCGCTGGATCATGGATCACCGCGGCGCGGTGGGTATCGCCTTCATCGTCGTGACGCTGGGCTTCATGGCGGGCTTTCCGCGCGTGGAGATCCGCACCGTGTTCAAGGACCTGCTGCCGAAGGACGACCCCTTCGTGCAGGTGTACTACGCGCACCGCAACTTCGGCAACCCGCTGACCATGTCGATCATGGTCAAGCGCAAGACCGGCGACATCTACAACGCCGACACGCTGCAGAAGATCTGGCAGCTGACCCGCGACATCGACCTGGCGCCGGGCGTGGACCACGACCAGATCATCTCGATCTCCACCACCAAGCTGCGCTACGCCGAAGCCACGCCGTTCGGCGTGGACATGCACCCGCTGATGGACAACCACGTGCCGGCGACGCCGCAGGAAGTGGCGGACTTCCGCCACCACATCGACATGTCGCCCAATGCGCGCGTGTTCTACGTGTCGGGCGACCAGAGCGCGGCGCTGATCAACGCCACGTTCCAGGACTGGATCGAGTACGGCAAGGCCTTCAAGTTCGCCCACGACCTGGTGGAAAAGGCGCGCGACGCCAACCACGACGTCTACCTCGCGGGCCAGCCCACCCTGACCGGCTGGGTCTACAAGCTGCAGAAGCAGACCTACAAGATCTTCGCCATCACCGTCGGCGCGCTGATGCTGGCGCTGGTGTTCTACATGCGCAACATCGCCGGCGTGGTCACGCCGATCGCCTGCGCGCTGGTGGCCGCAATCTGGGGCTTCGGCACCATCGGCTGGCTGCACCGGCCGATCGAGCCGCTGCTGATGATCGTGCCGCTGCTGCTGGTGGCGCGGTCGTTCTCGCACTGCGTGCAGTACACCGAACGCTACTACGAGATCCTCACCCACCTGAAGGACCGCAGGAAGGCCGCCGAGGTGACGATGGCGATCATGATGGCGCCGTCGATCCTGGGCATCATGACCGACGTGTTCGGCATCATCTTCATCGCCATCGCGCCGATCAAGACGATGGAGAACCACGCGCTGTTCTGCGGCTTCTGGGCGCTGTGGATCATCCCCACCGGCGTGTTCCTGATCTCGATCCTGCTGTCCTACCTGCCGGTGCCGAAGAACATCGAGCAGATCGTCGGCGGCAAGGGCAAGGAATCGGGCATCCACCTGCTGCAGGACCGCGCGCTCAACGCGATCTCGCGCGTCACCTTCGGCAAGCCGGCGCGGCTCACCGCGGTGGTGATCACGGCGCTGGGCGCCGCGGCGGTCTACGAGACCATGCAGATCAAGATCGGCAACCCGGTGGAGGGCAGCAACCTGCTCTGGTACAACTCCGAGTTCAACACCGCGGTGCGCGCCATCAACGCGCACTTCCCCGGCATGAACACGCTGGAGATCGTGCTCGAGGCCAAGGAGCGCAACCCGGACCTGCGCGTGGCGCACACGCCCGAAGCGGTGGTGGTGGAGCAGACCATCCAGAAGATCGTCGAGGGCGACGCGGTGCTGCCGCCGCGCGCCACGCTGTCGTTCTCCGACTACATGATGGAAGGCAACCGCCTGTTCTCCGGCGGCAACCCCAAGTGGCTGCCGCTGGACCTGAACCCGACCGCGGTCAACGCCGCCTCCACCGCCATCACCTTCGGCAGCAACCCGGTGAACTTCGGCACCATCACCGACTTCGACTTCCAGGATTCCACCGTGTCGATGTGGTACAAGGACAACAAGCAGGAAACGGTGGACGCGGCCCTGGCCAGCGCCAGGCGCGCGGTGGACATCGTCGGCGTCGACCACGAGCACTTCCGCGTGCGCATGGCCACCGGCTTCATCGCCCTGCAGCAGGCCATGAACAACGTCGTGCACCGCTACCACTGGCTGATCCTGGGCCTGGTCAACGTGGCGATCCTGGTGATCTCGGCCTACGCCTACCGCTCGCTGGTCGCGGCGCTGATCCTGCTGATCCCGGTGAACCTGTCGAACTTCATGCTGCTGGCCGCCATGCACGTGCTCGGCATCGGCCTGGACATCAACGCCGTGATCGTGGCGGTGATGGGCGTGGGCGTGGGCATCGACTACGGCATCTACCTGCTGTCGCGCATCTGCGAGGAGTTCACCGCCTGCGGCCACGACTGGAAGACCGCGATCAACGCGGCGCTGACCACCACCGGCAAGGCGATCATGTTCACCGCCACCATCATGCTGGTCGGCATCCTGCCCTGGTACTTCCTGTCCGACCTCAAGTTCATGGCCGACATGGGCATGCTGCTGGTGGCGATCATGCTGATCAACATGGTGCTGTCGCTCGTGGTGCTGCCGATGCTGGTGTGGTTCGTCAAGCCGTCGTTCGCCGCCCGCGAGGACCTGATCGTGGGCGAGAGCTTCGACGTCACCAAGTACGCCACCTGATGCCCGTGGGCGCGGCGGCCGCAATGGCGGCCGCCGCCGCGTGAGCGGTGTGACCTGCGCCTCATTGCGGGCGGCTGCACGGTGCTACGTTGGCCGCGTCATTCAACCCGCAAAGGAGTGCAGTGCCATGGGCGAGAAGCAGCAGAAAGGCGGCAAGGGCAAGAAGGCTTCCAAGGCCGACGCGCTGGTCAAGGGCGGCAAGAAAGCCGGCGTGGAGCTGACCGAGAAGGACCTGGACAAGGTCACCGGCGGCGCCGCGCTCAAGTACAACACCAACTACCTCAAGCTCAAGATCGACTGACCGGCCGCGCTTGAACCCGGCGGCCTGCTTGGTGGGGGTGCGCTGCGCCGGCCGCGGCCGGCGCAGCATTTTTGCACCGCCGGCCGGCGCCCCCCGGTGAGCGCCGGCGGCTACGTCACCGACGTCGCCTACGTCGGCACCTTCGTCGGCGCCTCGGCGCCGTGCTGGCTCGATCACGTCGCCCTGCTGGGCGGCTACGCCACGGCGGCGCCCGCAGATGGCTTCGCCTGGTGCGACCTCGGCTGCGGCACCGGCCTCACCGCCAACGTCCTGGCCGCGACCCATCCCCGCGGCAGCTTCCACGGCCTGGACCTGATGCCCGGGCACATCGAGTCCGCGCGCCGGCTGGCAGCCGCGGCCGGTGTCGGCAACGCCGTATTCCACCAGGGCGACTTCGCCGGCGCCGAGGGGTTCGGCCTGCCGCAATTCGACTACATCGCCGCGCACGGCGTGTACAGCTGGGTGGCGCCGCGGGCACGGCAGGAACTGCTCGGCTTCGTCGACCGCCACCTCAAGCCCGGCGGCCGGCTTTATCTCAGTTACAACGCCATGCCCGGCCGCGCGGCGGACCTGCCCCTGCAGCGGCTGGTACGCAGCCTGGCGCATTCGCTGCCCGGGGATTCCGCGGCCCGCGTCGGCGCGGCGGCGCAGGTGCTGCGCGGCTTGGCGCAGACCCGTGCGCCGGCCTTGCAGGCCGCCGGCATGCTCGCCCTGCTGACCGCTCCCGACGGGCGCGTGCCGCCGGCGTACCTCGCGCACGAGCTGCTGGCTGGCGACTGGGAGCCGCTGTGCGTCACCGACGTGCGCGCGGCCCTGCGCGGCATCGGCCTGGTGCCTGCCGGGTCGGCCACCCTGATCGAAAACTACGACGCGTTTGCGCTGGGCGCGGCTGCGCGCGCGGCGCTCGACGTGATCGACGACGAGGACACGCGCGAACTGGCGCGCGATTTCCTGATCGACCAGCATTTCCGCCGCGACGTCTACATCCGCGACGGCCGGCCGCTGGACGACGAAGCCCGCGCCGCCGCCCTGCTCGACGCCACCTACACGCTCGGCGGCCCCGCGGCGCGCGTCGGCTTCGCCATGGAGACGCCCGCCGGCCGCCTGGATTTCGACAGCGACGCCGCCCGCCGCATCGTCTCCGGGCTGGTGCGCGGCCCACGGCGGCTGGCGGACCTCGCGGACGGAACGATCCCCGCCGAAGACCTGCTGACGCCCGCGCTGGTGCTGTGTGCCTCCGGCGCGATCGTGCCGGTGCCGGGCGGCCGTGCCGCCGTGGCCGGCCTCAACCGGGCGATCCTCGACCGCCTGGATGGCGCCGAGGAAATCCGTGTACTCGCGCTGCCGTGCGGCACCGCGATCCCGGCCGAGCGCGGGCTGCTGCGGCGGCTGCGCGACGGCGCGCGGCTGGACGACCATCCGGGCTGGGCCGATTTCCTGACGGCCCAGGGCCTGATCGGGGTCTGATCGGGACCTGATCCGGGCCTGACCGGGACCTGACCGGGGGCCTCCAGCCGGACGGCCGGCGCGATGCGGCGGCCGGCCGCCGCACCCGCCATCCGCCGATTGCAGGGAGCGCTCGCCGGCGGCACCGCGAGTTGACTCAAATCAATGCGTGCGACCCCCCGGTGGCAAAATACTTCGCGCCAAGGCCCAAACCGCCGCTACGCATTTGCGGCACGGGGGGCCGACTCGAAGACTAAATGCGGGGCGTGACATGAATACAAGAAGAAACATCAATGGGGCTGCACTGATCCTCCTCGGACTGCTGTCGCTGCTGGCCTCCGGCACCGCCAGCGCGGTTCCGGCATTCGCCAGGCAAACCGGCGAAGCCTGCGAGTCCTGCCACGTGAGCTTCCCGGAGCTCACGCCGTTCGGCCGTATGTTCAAGCTGAACGGCTTCACGCTCGGCAAGCGTCAGGTGATCCCCTTCGCGGTCATGGCGCAGGCCGGCTTTACCTGGATCGACAAGAACCACGACGACCAGGGCAACCAGGTTGCGCCGAAAATGGGCCAGCCGGAGTTCTCCGCCGCCAGCGTGTTCCTGGCCGGCAAGGCGAACGACTACATCGGCGCTTTCGCGCAGTGGACCTACAGCAACCTCGAGCCCAACCCGGACGGCGTCAGCACCACCGGGCACAGCTCGATCGACAATACCGACCTGCGACTGGTCGGCCGCACGGTGGGCGCCGACTCCAAGCAGACCGACTGGATTTATGGCGTCACCGTGCACAACAACCCGACCGTGCAGGACGTCTGGAACACCACGCCGGCCTGGGGCTTTCCGTTCACGGCGGCGCCGAACGTGCCGACACCGGCGGCCGCCAGCCTGGTCGACGGCACCCTGGCGCAGCAGGTGGTGGGCCTCGGCGGCTACGCCTTCTGGCACAAGACGCTATACACCGAGCTGACGTTCTACCGCCGCGGCGACGGCATCTTCAGCTTCCTGCGTGCGGGCCAGGACCCGGCGGGCCTGGACGGCTACAACCCTTACTGGCGCGTTGCGTACAACCGCGAGTGGGGCCCGAACTCGCTGATGGTCGGCACGTTCGGCACCGTGATCCGCATGTTCCCGGACAGTGGCATGCGCGACACGCCCACCGACCAGTACACCGACTTCGCCTTCGACGCGCAGTACCAGTACATCACCAACCCGCACACGATCACCGCGCAGGTCACCTGGATCAGCGAGAAGCAGGACTACCGCGCCAGCTATCCGGCCACGCTGGGCGGCGGTCCGATCGGCGGCGGGCCGACGCCGATGAACGCGGTGGACCACCTGCGCACGCTCAAGCTGAAGGAGACGTACTATTATCAGCGCAAGTACGGCGGCACCCTGGCCTATTTCTCCACCACCGGCGACGCCGACGCCGGCCTGTACGGCCCCGGCTCGGTGGGCGGCAGCGCCAACAGCAGCCCCAACAGCAACGGCTACATCGTCGAGCTGAACTACGTGCCGATCCAGTACATCCGGCTGATGCTGCAGTACACCGGCTACAACAAGTTCAACGGTTCCGGCAGGAACTACGACGGCGCAGGCCGCAACGCCAGCAACAACAACACCCTGTTCCTGAACATCTGGGCTGCCTACTGAGGCTCACAATGAAAACGAACCATTCGAAATCCGTCCTGAAGTCCGCCGGCCGGCCCGCCGCAAGGAGCGCCGCACGGCCGGCCACGCAGCTGGTCTGTCCTTCCGCGCCTCTGGCCATGCTGCTGCTGGCACTGGCGGCCGTCTACCATCCCTACGCGCGCGCCGACGCGGCCGCCGATGCCGACGCGGCGGCGCAGGTGGCCGGCCAGGTCTGCTCCAATTGCCATGGCCCTGCGGGCGTGAGCATATCGCCGATGTTTCCACGCCTGGCGGGACAGCAGGAGCTGTACCTCGCCGCACAGATCCGCGCGTTCAAGAGCAAGACCCGCGCCGATCCGGAAGCGCACAACTACATGTGGGGCATGGCCACCCTGGTCAGCGAGCCGATGGTCGACGCGCTGGCGCACTACTATTCGACGCAGACGCCGGGCCCCGGCATTGCCGGCGACGAGAAACTGATCGCGCAGGGCAAGCGCCTGTTCGAGCAGGGTGTGCCGGAGCGCGGCATCGCGGCCTGCGCCAGCTGCCATGGCGCGGATGCGCAGGGCCGCTCGATCTTCCCGCGGCTGGCCGGGCAGCACGCCGCCTACCTGGTGCGGCAGCTCGACGTCATCCAGCAACAGCTGCGCACCTCGACCATCATGCACGGCATCGTGAAGGATCTGAAGCCGGATGAGATGAAGGCGGTAGCGACGTACCTGCAGTCGAGGTAGGCGGTTCAGGCGAACGCCGGCCAGGGGCCTTGACGGCCCTGGCAGCGCCGCAAGGAGCGATCGACATGGCCAGCACCGCGGGATCGATGGTCAAATTCGCGGTTGCCGGTTTCGTCGGCCTGGGCATCGCGGCGGCCGCCACGGCGCAGCCCGCCGCAGCCGGCGACAGCCTCGGCAGGCGGCTGGTGCGCAAGTACTGCGCCACCTGCCACGAGGTCGCGCCGCATCCGACCGGGGCGCGCCGCGGTGCGGACGGCGCCCCCGGCTTTGCCGCGCTGGCGACGGACCCGGTGAAAGGCGACCCCGGGCACCTCAAGGCGCTGCTCGGCGGCCCGCACTCGGAAATGCCGCCGCACCGGTTCAGCGATGCGGAAGTCCAGGCCATCGTCGCCTACATCCGCGGCCTGGGTGCGAAGTCCGGCCGGCACGGCGCAGGAGGGACGCGATGAAAGCCGTTTCAATCCCGGCACTGTGCCTGCTGCTGGCGGCGCTGCCGGCGCTGGCGGACCATCCGGACGCGGCGCAGCTGGCCAAGTCCAAGCAATGCCTGAGCTGCCATGCGGTCGATACCCAGGCTTACGCACCGTCGTTCAAGGATATCGCCCGCAGGCACAGCGCCGCCGACACCGGGCTGCTGGTGCGCAAGATCCGGGCCGGCGGCCGCCAGCACTGGGGCGAGGTCGCGATGCCGCGCACCGGCACGCTGGGCACGCCGGTGACGGACGCCGAGGCGCGGGCGCTGGCCGCCTGGGTACTGAGCCAGAAGTAGCGCCCTTCGCCCGGGGGCTTACTTTTTTTGCGCGTTCCCGAAACGCTCGGCGAGGAAGGCGTGCAGATCGGCGTCGGGCCCGCGCAGGTGCTGGTTGAACCAGCCGCGCAGCATGCTTTCGGTCTGCGCCACCGCGGGCGCTTCGCTGGCGCGCAGCTTGAACAGCAGCTCGGCGATCAGGGCGGAAAGCTTGCGGTGCGCATCCCGATGCGCCTGCAGCGCCGGATAGCCGAAGAACGCCATCAGCCGCTCTTCTTCCTGGTGGTGGCTGCGCGCATAGTCGGAGACCTGTTCGAGCAGCAGGACCAACTGGGCGGCATCGCCCTGGCGCGCCGCCGCGGAATAGCGCTCGATGAAGCCGGCCAGTTGCCGGTGCTCCTCGGCGCGCCCGGCCAGGCGTGCCAGATCGTCGGCTTCCCGGTCCATCAGTGCACGCCCCTGTGCAAGGCCCGGCCACTCCGTGCAACAGGCGTTCCAGGCCCGCGCCGCCGGTGCCGCCCGCGCCCGCCGCTCACGAACGCAATTCCCTGACGACGGCGCGCCGGAACGGCGCGATGCGCGCGCCGAGGCCCATCGTCACTTCGCGCGCCAGCCGCGCCGGGCTGCTGTCGCCGGAGTAGAGCCGCGCAATGGCGTTGGTGGCATGGTACAGCGGCCAGGTGCGGCGGCGATGCTGCCGCTGGTAAAGGGCCAGGGCGCTATCCGAACCGATGGCGCGGCCGGCGCGCAGGTCCCCGGCCAGCGCCGCGCTCAGCAGCCCTTGGCCGGACAGGCCGAAGTTGAAGCCGTGCGCAGTGACCGGGTGCATGCCCACGGCGGCGTCGCCGACCAGTGCGAAGCGCGGGCCGACGAAACGGTCGGCGTGGACCGCCACCAGCGGATAGCGATGGATGCCCGAGCACAGGCGCAGCGCGCCCAGCCGGTGCGACAGCCAGCGGTTGAGCCGCTGCTCGAACTGCGCCGGCGCCAGCGCGGCCAGGCGCTCCGCCCGCGCCGCCGGCACGGTCAGGACGATCGAGGAGCGCTCGCCGTGCAAGGGCAATGCGGCAATGGTGTGGCCGTGGTCGAACCACTCCAGCGCAGTGCCCGCGTGCGGCCGCGTGTGCGCCGCGCGCATGACCAGCATGGTGCGGCCGAAATCCTGCATGCGGGCGGAGATGCCCAGGGCGCGCCGTGTTTCCGAGTGGCGGCTGTCCGCGGCGACCAGCAGCGAGGCGGTCAGCCAGCCGTCGGCCTCGGTGCGCAGCGCCGCCCGGCGCGCATCCGCGGCCTGCTCGACGATGCGCCTGCCGCAGAGCAGCTCGATGCGGGGCTCGGCGCGCGCGCAACGGTAGAGCGCGCGCCGGATGCGGTGATTGGCCACCAGCCAGCCCAGCGGGCCGCACCCGTCGGCGCCGGCGCGGAAATTCAGGAAGCGGGCCGAGCGGCCGTTCAGCACCTGCGCGGCGCGGATCGGCGCGGCTTCCTCCGGCCCCCAGCCCTCGGCGGCGCCGAACGCGCGCAGGATCCGCATCGAGCCGTGGGTCAATGCGATCTCGCGGCCGTCGTCCCGCGGTGCGGCGATCGCCGCCTGATCCTGGCGCTCGACGACGGCGACGTGCAGGCCGAGCGCCGCCAGCGACAGCGCCAGGCTCAATCCGGCCGGCCCGGCGCCCACCACCAGCACGTCGCAGTGACGGCCGCCCGCCGGCAAGGTGACGCTCACCTGCGTACCCCGTACTTGGTGGCGGCCATGCTCAGTCCCATTCCAGGCTGCCGCCGGTCTGGTATTCCGTAACGCGGGTCTCGAAGAAGTTCTTCTCCTTCTTGAGGTCGATCTGCTCGCTCAGCCAGGGAAACGGGTTGCCCGCCTCTTCGTACAGGGCGCCCAGCCCGATCTGCGCGCAGCGCCGGTTGGCGATGTAGCGCAGGTAGTCGGTGAACATCGCCGCGTTGAGGCCGAGCACCCCGCGCGGCATGGTGTCGAAAGCGTAGCGGCACTCCAGCTCCACCGCCTTGCGGAGCAGCCCGCCGAGGTCCGCGCGGAACTCCGCCGTCCACAGCTGCGGATTCTCCAGCTTGATCTGGTTGATGAGGTCGATGCCGAAGTTCAGGTGCATCGACTCGTCGCGCAGGATGTACTGGTACTGCTCGGCGGCGCCGACCATCTTGTTGCGCCGCCCGAACGACAGCACCTGCACGAAGCCGACATAGAAGAACAGCCCTTCCATGATGCAGGCGAAGGCGATCAGCGAGCGCAGCAGGCGCTGGTCGTCTTGCGGCGTGCCGGTGCGGAAGCTGCGGTCGGTCAGCGTTTCGATGAACGGCAGCAGGAACGCGGCCTTTTCGTGGATGCTGGGCACCTCGTTGTACATGTTGAAGATCTCGCCCTCGTCCAGGCCCAGGCTTTCGACCACGTACTGGTAGGCGTGGGTGTGCAGGGCCTCCTCGAAGGCCTGCCGCAGCAGGTACTGGCGGCATTGGGCGCTGGTGATGTGGCGGTAGGTGCCGAGCACGATGTTGTTGGCGGCCAGCGAGTCGGCGGTGGCGAAGAATCCGAGGTTGCGCTTGATGATGAGCCGCTCGTCCTGCGTCAGGCCATGCGGGTCGTGCCACAGCGCGATATCCGCGGCCATGCTGATTTCCTGCGGCATCCAGTGATTGGCGCAGGCGGCCAGGTATTTTTCCCAGGCCCAGCCGTACCTGCCGGCGATGCCGGGAGATACGCCGGTCCGGCCGTTGATGATGCGGTCGGCGCCGGACGTGCGCGCGGCGGCGGCGATGGGCAGGTCGAAGGTCACGGCTCGGCTCCCGGCGGTTGCGCGCGCGGCTGGGTTTTCGGCGCAATGACCTTAGCGGGCCGGCGGCATGCGCCGATTGATCAGGATCAATGCGCAATGCGGTGCCGTTACTGCCGCGGCGCCCTGCCGGCTGCCGTTGTGCAGGGCTTGTGCAGATAGTGCGCACAGGCATGCCGGAGCGACCGCACAACTGCCTGATTGAATTGACTTTTGCAATGGCACAGCGCTTGCTCCACAGTCGGCTCGCACAATACGCAGCGGGCGGTTCAGACGGTCCGCGGGGGAGAGACGAATGGCATTCAGGCCGGCTTGCGCGCTGGACGACCTTTGGGAAGGCGAGATGAAGGAGGTGGAGATCGACGGCACCCGCGTGCTGCTGGTGCACGCCGCGCGCGACCGCGTCAGCGCCTTTGCCGCAATGTGTCCGCACCAGGAATTTCCCTTGGCGAACGGCGATCTCACCGACGGCGTGCTGACCTGCGCGGCGCACCTCTGGCAGTTCGACGCCGAGACCGGCGCAGGGCTGAACCCGGTGGACTGCGCGCTCAAGCGCTTCGCCAGCCGCTGCGAGGACGGGCGGGTGCTCGTCGATCTCGAAGCCGCGGTGCCGTCCGGGCCAGCCCAGGACCGTCGCTGACCCTGCGCCCAATCCTGCACAGTGCGCACAGTGCGCCGGTCTTTGCCGGAGAATTTCCACAACTCATTGAATTTAAGAGATTAATTTAATGGCACGGCGCTTGCGCCTGAATGCCAGCCGGGCACGTATCTACGCGCCCGGCGTAACGACAACTGGAGGAGCGCCGGCATGGCCACCCTGAACCGGGCGGATTGGTACGACATCGCCAGAGACACCAACTGGACGCCGCGCTACGCGTCCGTCGAGGAAATCTTTCCGGACGAGATGAGCGACGCCTTCGGCCTGACGGTCGAACAGTGGGAAGCCTACGACGAGCCGTTCAAGATTTCCTACCGCGAATACGTCGCGGTGCAGAGCAAGAAGGACGCCGACGCCTACTCGGTCAAGGCGGCACTGGCGCGGGCCAACTTCTTCGACAAGGCGGCGCCCGGCTGGATCAGCATCCTCAAGATGCACTACGGCGCGATCTGCCTGGCCGAGTACATTGCCGTGCTGGGCGAGGCCAAGATGGCGCGTTTCGGCAAGGCGCCGGGCATGCGCAACATGGCGACGTTCGGCTCGCTCGACGAGATGCGCCACACCCAGATCCAGCTGTATTTCGCCCACGAGAACATCCA
The DNA here is from genome assembly GCA_016779605.1 of Nevskia sp. Taxonomy (GTDB): domain Bacteria; phylum Pseudomonadota; class Gammaproteobacteria; order Nevskiales; family Nevskiaceae; genus Nevskia. Next base: position 13,304 of record JADHNH010000067.1, read on the forward strand.
CAAGTCGCGCCAGCTCGACTGGGGCCTGAAGACCTACCACACGCAGAACTGGGCCGGCATCGCCGGCCGCGCCATGCTCGACGACGTGATCCTGGGCCGCGACGCGGCGACCATGAGCATCATGCTGACCTTCGCGCTGGAGCAGGGCTTTACCAACCTGCAGTTCCTTGGGCTTGCGGCCGACGCCGCGAAAATGGGCGACTACTCGTTCTCCAACCTCATCTCGAGCGTGCAGACCGACGAGGCGCGCCACGCGCAGATCGGCACCGCCGCGCTCAAGGTGCTGATCGCCAACGGCAAGAAGGCGCAGGCGCAGCAGGCGGTGGAGATCGCCTTCTGGCGCAACTGGCGGCTGTTCTTCAGCCTGACCGGGCCGGCGATCGACTACCTGACACCGCTGGAGCACCGCCACCAGTCGTTCAAGGAATTCGTGCACGAGTTCATCGTCGCGCAGTTCGAGCGCGCCATCGAGGACCTCGGGCTGGACCGCCCCTGGTACTGGGACTTCTTCCTCGACACGACCAACTACTACCAGCACAGCGGCCACCTGGAGCTGTGGTTCCTGCGGCAGACCCTGTGGTGGAACCCGGCCGGCGGCGTGACTCCCGCCGAGCGCGCCTGGCTGGAGGAGAAATACCCGGGCTGGAACCAGCGCTGGGGCCGGCTGTGGGACGTCATCGCCGACAACGTGCAGCACGGCCGGCAGGACAAGCTGTTTCCCGCCACCGTGCCGATGCTGTGCAACATCTGCGGGCTGTCGATCGGCGGCATCCCCGGCCAGGGGCATCACGTCAAGGGGCATTGGACCGATTACGGCGAGCGCCGCTATTACTTCTGCTCGGCGCCCTGCAAGTGGATCTTCGACATCGAGCAGCAGCGCTACGCGGGCCACAAGAGCATCGTCGACCGCCTGCTCGCCGGCGACATCCAGCCGGGCACCATCGACGGCACCCTGGAATACATGGGCCTGTTTCCCGGCGAGCGCGGCGACGACGCCGACGACTACGCCTGGGCGCGCAGCGCCCTGCCGCCCATGAACGACAGGAGCGCAGGCCATGCAGACGCTGCCGCTGGTCTGTAGCTTCGAGGACGGCTGCATCCTGACCCTGGTGCCGGTGGACACCGGGGCGACGATGGACGAAGTGGCGCGCAACGTCGCCGAGCACTTCGTCGGCCGCATGCTGCCGCCGCAGCCGTCCAAGGTGATGCGCGTCAGGCTGCAGGGCGGCAGCGCCTTCCTGCCGCGGCAGCTGCGCGTGGAGGAAGCCGGCTGGCAGCCCCTGACCACCATCGAGATCGCCTACGAAAACGCCGCACCGGCGGCGAACGCCTGAAGCCGGGCGCTCTCACAACGAGGAAACCGAAACGATGCATGACCAGGTGGCCGCACGCACCTCCGGGAACGACTCCAAGAACATGGTCGGGCCGGTGCTGAAAAGCGGCGACATCGCCGAGGCGGCGATCGCCGCGGTGCAGGACGACAACCCCGCGGCGGCGCTCATCGTCGAGAACCACGAGGCGTACGTGCGGATCAAGGCGGAAGGGCAATGCCTGATCCGGCAGTCGACGATGGAGCATCACCTGGGCCGGCCGTTCGAGATGGCGGAGCTGGAGACGGTGCTGGCCTCGTTCGCCGGCCAGATCGAGGCCACGCCGGAATACATGCGGTTCTACTTCGACAAGGTGTTCTGACATGGACAATGCCCCCACCGGCAGCGATGCCCGCACCGGCGCGACGCTCGGGCCGCTGAAGACCTGGAGCTACCTCGCCGCGCAGAAGCGGCGGCCGAGCGAATACGAGATCGTCTCGGTGCACACGCTGTACAACAACGACAATGCGCAGGTGCCGCTGGAGCTGGCGGCCGGCGTGCCGATGAACCGCTGGTACCGCAGGTACCGCAACGAAAGCCGCCTGCGGCACGCCGACTGGAACGCGTTCCGCGATCCCGACGCGCGCGTGTACCGCAGCTACGTCGCGGCGCAGGACAAGGAGGAGATTTACGTCGACGGCCTGCTCGACCAGTACAACGCCCTGGGGCACGACGCCCGGCTGGCGCCGGCCTGGGCTGAAACCCTGGCGCGCCTGTACACGCCGCTGCGCTACCTGCTGCACGCCGCGCAGATGTGCGCGGCTTACAGCGTCACCATGGCACCGTCCAGCACCCTGGCCAACTGCGCGGTGTTCGAAATGGCCGACCAGTTCCGCTGGGTGTCGCGGGTGGCGTACCGCACCGCCGAGCTGGCCAAGGCCTGGCCGGGGCTCGGCTTCCGCACCGGCGAGCGCCGGCGCTGGGAGGAAGACCCGGCCTGGCAGCCTTACCGGATGCTGATGGAGAAGCTGCTGGCGACCTACGACTGGGGCGAGTCGGTGGTGGCGCTGAACGTCGTCGCGCTGCCCGCCGTGGACGCCGGGCTCCGGCTGCTGGCGGACAGCGCCCTGGAGCAGGGCGACCCGCTCACCGGCTTCCTGCTGGAGGCGCAGCTGAAGGATTCGGCCCGGCGCAACCGCTGGGTGCGGGCATTCATGCAGTTCGCCCAGGACCAGGACGGCAGCCGCGATGCGGTCGCCGAATGGCTGGCCAAATGGCAACCGCTGGGCGAAGCCGCCGCCGCGGCCTACGGCGAGGACCTGCCGGGCGGCGCCGGGCGCGCCGCCACAGCGATCCAGGCGATGCGCGGCCTGCAGGACACGCTGGCCGCCGCGCGCGCCGCCGCCCCTTGACGCGGCCACCGGCCGGCGCGGAGTATGCAGCGATCGCGTCCCGGGATCGCGGAGGAGCGTTAGCCCTAGGTTCGCCATGCAGGAACTTCCTTCCGGCGCCAAGGCGCCGTTGCAGTCGTTCGAGCATCTGAAGCTGGTCCTCGACGGGATCAGCGACGGCATCTTCATTTACGACGGCAATTCGACGCTGATCGCCTGCAACGAGAAAGCCTGCGCCACCTTCGACTGCAGCGAGCGCGAGTTGCTCGGGCGCAACGTCAGCGAGCTGGCCACCCTGCCCTGCGTCAAGGAATTCATCGGCCGCGAATTCGTCGGCCTGTCGCTGGCCGACATCCGCCGCCGGCACAAGCGCGTGGAGAACTATCCCTCGCCGGGCTACATGCGCTTCGAGTCCGGCCGCAAGATGCTCTACGACATCGCCTGCGTGCGCGACGAGTCCGGCGCGCTGCTGTATGCGGTCACCACCATCCGCGAGGCGACCGACTTGAACGAGGCGCGCGGCGAGATCGACAAGCTCGAGCGGCTCACGCGGTTCTACGACGACCAGTTGCGCACGCTGCACGTGCAGCTCGTCGGCAAGGAGCTGATCGCCACCAGCAAGGCGATGCAGGAGGTCTGCCGCCGGGCGCTGCGGTTTGCCCAGCTCGACTCCAACCTGATGGTCACCGGCGCCACCGGCACCGGCAAGACCCTGCTGGCGCGGTATATCCACGCCACCGGGCGCCGCGCCGGCAAGCCGTTCCAGAGCCTGAACTGCGCGAGCCTGCCGGAGCCGCTGGTCGAAGCCGAATTGTTCGGCTACGTCGAAGGCGCCTTCACCGGCGCCGCGCGGGGCGGCCGCTGCGGCCTGCTGGAGTCCGCCCGGGGCGGCACGGTGTTCCTCGACGAGATCTCGGAGATGCCCAGGGCCGTGCAGGCCAAGCTGCTGATCGCGGTGGACGAGAAATGCATCCGGCGGGTCGGCGGGCGCGAGCCGATCCCGGTGGACGTGCGCTTCGTGTCGGCGACCAACCGCGAGCCCGGCGAGCTCAAGAGCCTGCTGCGCGAAGACCTGTTCTACCGGCTGTCGACGCTGCGCCTGCAGGTGCCGAGCCTGCGTGAGCGCCAGGACGACGTGGCGCCGCTGGTGGAGCAGGCGGTGGCCGAATACAACGCGGAAAACGCCTGCAATGTCGCGCTGTCGGCCGAGGTCGTCCGCGCCCTGGTCGCGCATCCGCTGCCGGGGAACATCCGCCAGCTGCGCGCGCTGGTCTGGCAGATCGCCGCCGAAGCGGGCGACGGCGCCGGCGCCATTGGCCTGGGCGGGCTGCCCGCGGCCTTGCGCGCCGAGCTGCTGGGCCGGGCAGGCGAGGCGCACGGCGCCGCCGGGGACACCGGGGAAGATGCGGCGGCTCCCAGCGACGAGGAGCGTTTCTTCCGGGAGCTTTCCAGTACCCACGCCGGCGACGTCTACGCCATGGCGCGCTCGCTGAAGGTGCACCGCACCACCGTGCTGCGCAAGCTGCGCCGCTACGCCATCCCCTATGCCGGCGCCAGGGGAAAGGCGCCGTTCCGCACCGAGGCGGTGTAGCCCCGGGGCCGGCCGGGACGCAATGCTTGCCGCCGCCGGCGGTCATCCGCGCTTTGACGTGGATCAATGGCCGGCCCGCGAGGCAATGGCAGCATGGGTGCACCGGCAAATCGGACATCGACGGCACCCATCCAGTCCGGCCGAAGCCCAGGTGGCGCCATGCAAACCGAATCATCCAGCCTGTACGAACGGATCGGCGGCGCCCCCGCCGTCAACGCGATGGTACAGGCCTTCTACAGCCGCGTCCTGGCGGACCCTTCCCTGGCGCCCTACTTCAAGGGCGTTGCCATCGACAAGCTGCAGCGCATGCAGACCGAGTTCTTCTCGGCGGCCCTCGGCGGGCCGGTGAAGTACACCGGGCGGCCGATCATCCATGCGCACCAGCACCTGCACATCACGCTGGCGGACTACCAGCGGTTCGTGAAGTACCTGTTCGAAACGCTCGCGCAGTACCGCCTGAGCGACCAGGAATGCTACGAAGTCGTCGGCCGCATCAACCTGTACACCAACGAGGTGGTCAGCAACGAGGTGGACAGCATCGACTGACCACCAGCGCGGCGCAGTGTGTGCCGCCTAGCTGATGCCGAACCGCCGGTGGAACCAGCTTTTCATCACGTGAGTCAGCGTCAGGTACGCGGCCAGCATGGCAGCGATGATCGGCCAATATGTTGCCGGCAGCGGGACGAAGCCGAGCGAGCGGCTCAGGGGTGAATAAGGCAGCCACGCGCCGAGCGCGCAGATGGCGATGCTGGTCAATATCAGCGGCGTGCTCGCGCGGCTCTGCACAAACGGAATCCGCGACGTGCGGATGATGTGGATGATGAGCGTCTGCGACAGCAGCGACTCCACGAACCAGCCGGTCTGGAACAAGGCGGCCTGGCCGGGCGTGCGCGCGTTGAACAGGAAATACATCAGGAAGTAGGTGGCGTAATCGAAGATCGAGCTGATCGGCCCGATGAACAGCATGAAGCGGGCGATGTTGTCGATCTCCCAGCGGCGCGGCTTTTCCAGGAATTGCGCATCGATGTTGTCGGTGGGGATGGCGGTCTGCGAAAAGTCGTAGAGCAGGTTGTTGGTCAGCACCTGGATCGGCGCCATCGGCAGGAACGGCAGCCAGGCGCTGGCGCCGAGCACGCTGAACATGTTGCCGAAGTTCGAGCTGGCGCCCATGCGGATGTATTTGATGATGTTGCCGAAGACCTTGCGGCCCTCGATCACGCCGTCGTCCAGCACCAGCAGGCTCTTTTCCAGCAGGATGATGTCGGCCGATTCCTTGGCGATATCCACCGCGGTGTCGACCGAGATGCCGACGTCGGCCGCCTTCAGCGCCAGGCCGTCGTTGATGCCGTCGCCGAGATAGCCCACCACGTGCCCGCGGCGATGCAAGGCGTCGATGACCATCGCCTTCTGCGCCGGCGTCAGCTTGGCGAACACCTGGGCGGCCTCGGCGGCGTCGCACAGCGCATCCGGACCGAGCTTTTCCAGCTCGCTGCCCAGCACCACGCGCTCCACGCGCAGGCCGACGTCCTTGCATACCTTGCGGGTGACCACCTCGTTGTCGCCGGTCAGGATCTTCACACTCAGGCCGTGGCCGGCAAGCGCCGCCAGCGCGGCGCCGGCGCTGTCCTTGGGCGGGTCCAGGAAGGCGATGTAGCCCAGCAGGGTCAGCTCCGACTCGTCCTGCACCGAGAACACCGATTTGCCGGCGTCGACCCGCTTGTAGGCGATCGAGATCACCCGGAAGCCGTCTTCGTTCAGGTCCTTGCTGCGGGCCTTGACCTGCGCAAGGTGGGTCTCGTCCAGCGCGAAGCGCCGCCCGTCGATCTCGCCTTCGCAGCAGACGTTGAACACCTCCTCGACCGCGCCCTTGCAGATCAGCAGCCGCTCTCCGTGCCCCTCCACCACCACCGACATGCGGCGGCGCGAGAAGTCGAACGGAATCTCGTCGACCTTGTGGTAGTCGCCCGCCGAATGCAGCTTTTCGTGCACTTCCGAGTACTTGAGCACGGCGACGTCGAGCAGGTTCTTCAGGCCCGACTGGTAGTAGCTGTTGAGGTAGGCGTAATCGAGGATGCGGTCGCTCTCCTGGCCGTCCAGGCCGACGTACTTTTCCAGGATGATGCGGTCCTGGGTGAGCGTGCCGGTCTTGTCGGTGCACAGCACGTCCATGGCGCCGAAGTTCTGGATCGCGTTCAGGCGCTTGACGATCACTTTCTTGCGCGACATCGCCAGCGCGCCCTTGCTCAGGTTGACCGTCACCAGCATGGGCAGCATCTCCGGCGTCAGCCCCACCGCCACGGCGGTGGCGAACAGCAGCGCCTCGAGCCAGTCGTGCTTGGTGAGGCCGTTGATGACGAAGACCAGCGGCACCATCACCGCCATGAAGCGGATCATCAGCCAGGTGAAGCGGCTGACGCCGCGGTCGAAGCTGGTCGGCACCCGCTCGGCGGCGATTTCGCCGGCGATGCGGCCGAACACCGCGCGGCGCCCGGTGTGCACGACCACGGCCGTGGCCGTGCCGCTGGCCACGCTGGAGCCCATGAAGCAGACGTTGCGCAGCTGCAGCGGCGCGGTGTCGGCGCGCTCGGCCAGCGGGAATTTCTCCACCGGAATGGATTCGCCGGTCAGCGAAGCCTGGTTGAGGAACAGGTCCTTGGCGGAAAGCAGCCGCACGTCGGCGGGAACCATGTCGCCGGCGCACAGATGGATGAGGTCGCCCGGCACCAGCTGCTCGATCGGCAGCTCACACAGCACGGACTCCGGCTCGCCCGCGGCGGATCCGGCATTGCCGCCGGCGCGCCGCAGCACGGTGGCGGTGGTGTGCACCATCGCGCGGAGTGCGGCCGCGGCGCGGTTCGAGCGCCGCTCCTGGACGAACGCCAGTGAAATGCTCAGAACCACCATCAGGGCGATGATGACGGCCGACTCGATATTGCCGGTGACCAGCGACACCGTCGCCAGCGCCAGCAGCAGGATGTTCAGGGGATTGGCGAGCCGCTGCAGCAGCTGCACCGGTATGCTCCTGGTGGCCTCCTGCGCAACCGCGTTGGGCCCGAACTCCGCGAGCCGCCGCTGCGCTTCGCCGTCGAGCAGGCCCAGCGGGCTGCCGTTCAACTTGCGCAGCGCCGCATCGCCGTCCAGGACGGCGACAGCGATCAGTTCCGCCTGGCAGCTGCGGTCGGCAACGGCGGCTCCGCGCGCGGCAGCACCCGGCCGGGCGGCAAGCACCCCCAGCATTCCACGCAACGACGAACGCGGCAGCGCGTGCTTGCCGGATGCCGGATTGTCGCGGCGGCCGTTGTCGCTCATGTCGTTCGGATCGGAGGCAGGCAGGCTCGGGAGTGTATCGATCGGTCGTTACGGTCGCGCGGCACGGCGGCAGCACCTTCGATCACATCTTGCCGCGGCCGCGTGCCGCGGCGTTTGACCCAGGTCAAGCCGGCAGGCGCCGGCCAGGGTCTGTTCACCATGCCCAGCCGCCCCAGCCCTGGGGTTCCGGGCCGCGGAGCATGGCGCGCGCCATGCCGCCCAGGTCGATCGGTCGCGGCGGCCGCACCTCAGCCGGCGCCAGTCATCGGCCAGGTTGGCGGCATACAACCGCAACGGTGCCAGCCCGCCGCGGCGCAGCCAGCGGACTCCCGGAAACGCCGGGTCCACCCGGCAGGCGGCGACCAAGTCGTAGCCCCGGCGCGGATTCGACGGCGTGGAAACGCCATAAGACGGAATCCGGGTGCAGACAGGGACATGTCCATCGCTCCATTTCGCAGCTTCTGTGATGCGCGTCGAACCGGCCGCAAATAGCCGGTTGGATGGTGCGCTGGTTCACAACCAGCCGCACTG
>JADHNH010000068.1 GCA_016779605.1 Nevskia sp.
TCGCGGATGCGGCGCTCGTCGCCCCAGGCGACGATGGCGTCCACCAGGCGGTCCGAGCCGCCGCCGGCGAAGTCGGCGTCGCCGAAGCCCAGGCGGCGCCAGTTGTTCACGTAGTTGGGCAGCGTGAAGTAGAACTCCAGGAAGCTGCGCCCGATTGCGCGCGCCTTGGCGGAGTCCGTCTCCAGCAGCGCCGCCTGCTCGACGCACAGCAGCTTGCCTGCGCCCAGGATGCCGCGCGCCTCGGCCGTGTGCTCCGGCGTGGTGTTGTAGGGATGCGCGCCGTCGGCCTTTTCCGCCGCCAGCTCCAGCATCTTTGGGCCGAGTGCGGCGAGCAGCACCTTGGGCGCCTGCGCGGGCGGCGGCGCCATGTAGGGGGCCGCCGCCATCGCCTCCAGGAACGCGCGCATGGTCGCCACCGGCTTGCCGTAGTCGTGCCGGCGCGCCTGCACCAGCGGCACGTGCGAGACGCCCAGGCCCAGCACGAAGCGCCCGCCGGACTGCTCGTTGAGCCCCTTGGCCGCCGCCGCGGCGCTCATGCCGTCGCGCGCGTAAATGTTGGCGATGCCGCTGGCCACGGTCAGCGTGCGCGTGCGCGCCAGCAGGTGCGCCGCCGAGCTGAAGACCTCGCGGCCGAATGCCTCCGGCGTCCACAGCGCCCCGTAGCCCCAGTCTTCGATCCGCTGCGCCAGCGCCGCCGCCTCGGTGGCGCCCAGGGGATCCAGCATGGCCCAGACGCCGAGCTTTGCAAGGTTCATGTCTTGTTTTCCATGGATCGGGTGAATGCGACATGGTAACGGCTGGCGGGCACCCGGCGGCAAGCGGCGCCATGGGCACCCATCGATCCCTACCGCTCCCCCAGCGCGGGCTGCTCCCGCGCTCGCTGGTCGAACCCGGATCGGGATGGCCTTCCCGCTCCGCCGGGGGCGGCACTTTCCTGCACCGCCCCGCGCACGCCAGAATCAGCCCCCTGGCACCGTCAACGCAAAACCACTCCCGTCCCTACCCAAGGAAAACCCGCATGAACTACTCCGACTTCCAGTTCCTCCAGTTCGAGCACCGGCCCAACGGCGTGCTCGTGGTCACCATCAACCGCCCGGAGGTGCTGAACGCCACCAATGCGCGGCTGCACTGGGAGCTGACCAAGATCTGGGGGGTGGTCAACGACGACGCCAAGACCAAGGTGGCGATCATCACCGGCGCCGGCGAGCGCGCGTTCTCGGCCGGCGGCGACCTGGACTGGATCACGGGGATGGTGCACAACCCCAAGGCCATCGCCACGGTGATGCAGGAGGCGGCGGACATCGTCTACAGCATCATGGCCTGCGAAAAGATCGTGATCTCGGCGATCAACGGCGTGGCGGTGGGCGCCGGCCTGGCGGTGGCCATGCTGGCCGACATCAGCATCATGGCCGAGGAGGCCAAGATCACCGACGGCCACGTGAAGCTGGGCGTGGGCGCCGGCGACCACGCGGCGATCATCTGGCCGCTGCTGTGCGGCATGGCCAAGGCCAAGTATTACCTGCTTACCGCCGAGTTCATCGACGGCAAGGAAGCCGAGCGCATGGGGCTGGTCAGCCTGTGCGCGCCGCGCGCGGAGCTGATGGCCAAGGCGCTGGCGGTGGCCGACAAGCTGGCGGCCGGCTCGCAGCCGGCGATCCGGCTGACCAAGCGGTCGCTGAACGGCTGGCTGGACAAGGCGCGCCCGATCTTCGAAAGCTCGCTGGCCATGGAGATGCTGTGCTTCCTCGGCGACGACGCGGCCGAGGGCGTCAAGGCGGTGCGCGAAAAGCGCGCGCCCAACTTCCCCTCGGCGCGCTGAGCGCGGCGCCGGCGCCCGCGATTGCGGCGGCTTTCAGAGCTTGGAAGCCGCCGCCTCCGGCACGAACTCGGTGATGCCGTAACCGGCCTCGGCGGGGATGCGCATGCGCACCCCCTCGGGGCCGCGGAACGGCACCGGCAGAACGGTGACGATCGGCCGCTGCCGCGCGGCGGTCAGGGCCTGCGCGACGCTGCGGCTCTGCGCCAGCACCTGCAGGTTGAGCCGCGTCGGCGGGATGATCGTGCGCGTGCCGGCCTCGCCTTCGGCGATGGCGTCCGCCGGGCGCAGCCACACCGAGTCGACGTGCTCGGTGCCGTCGTGCACCGCCAGGTGGTCCGCCGGCGCCGCCGCCAGGTAGAAGTGGGTGTCGAAGCGCTTGGGCATGTTCACCGGCGTGATCCAGTGCGCGAACGGCACCAGCGCGTCGCAGGCCAGCTCCAGGTCTTCGGCCTCCAGCATCTGGCCGATGCCGGCCTCGCCGGTTTCCAGCGGCTTGCGGTAGCGCGCGCCGAGCGCGGCCAGCCGTTGCGGCCCGACCAGCGCGGCAGCGCCGCGCTGGCGCGCCAGCAGCACGCCGCATTCCTCGAAGGCCTCGCGGATCGCCGCCACGCGCAGCGCGCGCTGCTCTGCGCTCACCTCGCCGATGCCGCTGCAGCGGGCGTGCACGGCCGCCTCGCTGTCGCCGGGCGCCAGCTTGCCGCCGGGGAACACCAGGGCACCCGCCGCAAAGTCGATCTGGTGGTGGCGCACCACCATGAACACTTCCAGGCCGTCGGCGCCGTCGCGCAGCAGCAGGACGGTGGCGGCCAGGCGCGGCGTGGCGGGCGGTGGCTTGGGGGCGGAACTCATGGTTGATAGGCGGAATCGCGGCTGGATGGTGATTTCGGAGTATCGCTCAAAAGCGGCGCGGCCTGCGGCTCGCCGGATGCGGCGCGGGCAAGGTGCTAGGCTTGCCCACTGGAGCCCGACAACCAGAGGCGCGCGATGAACGCACCCGAACACCCGCCGCTTGCCCAGCGCTTCCTCACGCACGCGGTGACCAACCAGCCGCCCTTGCTGGGCGACTACGACGCTTATGCCACCGACCTGCCGCTGCGCGAGGCGCTGGCGCGCGAGGGCGGCGGCTGGGCCGCGCGCGAGGTGGCCGCCTACGGCGTGCTGGCCGGCGGCGAGCTGATGGGCCTGGGCGTGCTGGCCAACGAGAACAAGCCGAAGTTCAGGCCGTTCGACCGCTACGGCAACCGCATCGACGAGGTCGAGTACCACCCCGCCTACCATGGGCTGATGCGCACGGCGCTCGCCCACGGCGTGCCCGGCTTCGCCTGGCATCACGCGGACCGCCCGGGCGCGCACGTGGCGCACGCGGCGCTGCATTACCTGCACACCCAGGCCGAGCAGGGCACCATGTGCCCGCTGGCGATGGCCTACGCCTGCGTGCCGGTGCTGCGCCGCCAGCCGGAGCTGGCCGGGTGGCTGGCGCGCGCGCTGTCCACCGAATACGACCCGCGGCCGCTGCCGGGCTGGGACAAGCGCGCCAACCTCATCGGCATGGCGATGACCGAAAAGCAGGGCGGCTCCGACGTGCGTGCCAACGCCACCCGCGCCCACGCCGCCGGTACCGGGCCGGACGGCGCGCTGTTCGAGCTGGTCGGGCACAAGTACTTCGTCTCCGCGCCGATGTGCGACGCCTTCCTGATGCTGGCCTACGCCGGCGACGGCCTCACCTGCTTCCTGGTGCCGCGCTTCGCGCCCGGCGGCGCGCTCAACGGCCTGCACATCCAGCGCCTCAAGGACAAGCTCGGCGACTGGAGCAACGCCAGCTCGGAAATGGAGCTGGCCGGCGCGCTGGCCTGGCAGGTGGGCGCGGCGGGCCGCGGCATCGCTACCATCCTGGAGATGGTGGCGCTGACGCGGCTGGACGTGATGCTCGGCTCGGCGGCGATCATGCGCCAGGCGCTGGTGCAGGCGCTGCACCACGCGCGCCACCGCAAGGCATTCGGCAAGCTGCTGGTCGACCAGCCGCTGATGCGCAACGTGCTGGCGGACCTGGCGCTGGAATCGGAAAGCGCCACCGCCCTGGCCTTCCGCGTGTCCCGCGCGGTGGACGCCGGCAACCGCGATCCGGCGGAAGGCGCCTTCGCCCGCATCGCCACCGCCATCGGCAAGTACTGGCTGTGCAAGCGCTGCCCGCCGTTCGTCAACGAGGCGCAGGAATGCCTGGGCGGCCTCGGCTACGTCGAGGAGAGCAGCCTGGCGCGCCTGTACCGCCAGGCGCCGCTCAATTCGATCTGGGAAGGCAGCGGCAACGTGCAGTGCCTGGACGTGCTGCGCGCCCTGTCGCGCGAGCCGGCGACGCGTGAAGCGCTGTTTTTCGAGCTGGCTGCCGCGCGCGGCGAGCACCCGGCCCTGGACGCCGAGGCGGCGCGCCTGCAGCGCGAGCCGGACACCCCCGCCGATCTGGAAACACGCTCGCGCTGGCTGGTGGAGCGCATGGCGCTGGCGCTGCAGGCGTCGATCCTGCTGCGCGCCGGCAACCGCGCGGTGGCGGACGCGTTCTGCGAATCGCGCCTGGGCGGCGCCCACGGCCTGGCCTTCGGCACGCTGCCGCCGCAGGCGCCGATGGACGCGCTGCTGGCCCGCGCGTTCCCGGCATAGATTGCACGCGGCGCGCGCCGACACCGTCAACACGATCTCTGGGCGCCGCCGGCTGGCGCCCGCATAAAAGGACTTCGACATGCACTTCGAACACAGCCCCCGTTCCCTCGAGCTGCAAGGCCGCGTCGCCGCGTTCATGGCCGAGCACGTCTACCCGGTGGAGACGCTTTACCACGAGCAGTGCCGGCAGGAGCCGCGCTACCGCACGCCGCCGGTGATGCAGCGGCTCAAGGCGCTGGCGCGCGGCCAGGGCCTGTGGAACCTGTTCCTGACCGGCGCGCACGGCCCGGGCCTGTCCAACCTGGAATACGCCCCGATCAAGGAGATCATGGGCCGGGTGGTGTGGGCGCCCGAGGTGTTCAACTGCCATGCGCCGGACGTGGGCAACATGGAGATCCTGTCGCTGTTCGCCACGCCGGAGCAGAAAAAGCGCTGGCTGGAGCCGCTGCTGGCCGGGCAGATCCGCTCGGCATTCTCGATGACCGAACCGGAGGTGGCCTCCAGCGACGCCACCAACATCCGCTGCCAGATCCGGCGCGAAGGCGACGAATACGTGATCAGCGGCCGCAAGTGGTTCACCTCCGGTGCGATGAACCAGGAATGCGAGCTGCTCATCGTCATGGGCAAGTCCTCGCCGGACCATCCGGTCGTGCACAAGCAGCAGTCGATGATCCTGGTGCCGCGCGACACGCCCGGCGTGCGCATCGTCCGCGACATCACCGTGCTGGGCTACGACGACGCGCCCAACGGCCACCCGGAAATCGTCTACGACAACGTGCGGGTGCCGGCCGCCAACGTCCTGCTGGGCGAAGGCCGCGGCTTCGAGATCGCCCAGGCGCGCCTGGGGCCGGGCCGCATCCACCACTGCATGCGCCTGATCGGGTGCGCGCAGCGCGCGGTGGAGCTGATGTGCCGGCGCGCCACCACCCGCGTGGCCTTCGGCAGGAAGCTCGGCGACCACGGCTCGGTGCGCGAAGATATCGCGCTGTCCTGGTGCGAAGTCGAGCAGGCGCGCCTGCTGACCCTGCGCGCCGCCGACAAGATGGACCGCGAAGGCAACAAGGCGGCGCGCGACCTGATCGCGGCGGCCAAGGTGATGGTGCCGGCGATGGCCTGCCGCGTCATCGACCGCGCAATCCAGGTGCACGGCGGCGCCGGCCTGAGCCAGGACACATTCCTCGGCGAGGCTTATACCTATGCCCGCTTCATGCGCATCGGCGACGGCCCGGACCAGGTGCACCTGTCGGCCATCGGCAAGCAACTGCTCAAGCAGTACGGGGCGCCGGCGGCGGGCTGAGATACATGCGCAATCGCGCACCCTATTTGTTGTGCAGCGTCCACACGCCGTCCCAGTCCTCCGGCGGCGGCTCGGCCAGGTAGCGCCGGCAGCGCGCCAGGTACATGCGCGAGGGCTCGTCGGCGGGGTTGCGCGACAGCGCGGACTGGAACGCCTGCATGGCTTCGTGCCAGGCGCGCAGCCGGTAGGCCGCCAGGCCTTCGGCGTAATCCGCCAGGCAGGCATCCAGGTTGGGGAAGCTGCGCTCGTCGTAATGCCCCAGGGCCTCGTACACGGTGACCGGCTGGTCCTTGCCCTTGACCCGCAGCCGGTCGATCTCGCGCAGCGCGGTGGGCACGGTCAAGGCCAGCGCGGTGGGCTCGGCCAGCAGCACCTTGACGCGGTAGGCCTTGGTGGCCCCTTCCAGGCGCGAGGCCAGGTTCACGCTGTCGCCGATGACGGTGTATTCCATGCGCCGCGGCGAGCCGATGTTGCCCACCACCACGTCGCCGGTGGCGATGCCCACGCCGATGTCGATGGCGGCCTTGCCGGCCTCGCGGCGGCGTAGGTTCAGCGCGGCCAGCCGCCGCAGCATGGCGTTGGCCACCGCCACCGCGTTGTCGGCGTCGCGCGGCCCCTGGAACGGCACGCCGAACAGCGCCATCATGGCGTCGCCGATGTACTTGTCGAGCACGCCGCCGTACTGGAAGATCGCCTCGACCATCTCCTCGAAGTACTCGTTGAGCAGGGCCACGGTGTCGCGCGCGCCCAGCGCCTCGGCCACGGTGGTGAAGTCGCGCACGTCGGAGAACAGGATGGTGCTGCGCTGCAGCCGCCCGCCGAGGGCGGACTCGCCGGCTTCCAGGAGCTGGTCCGCCACCTCCTTGCTCATGTAGCGCGCCATGGTGCTGCGCACGCGCTTCTCGCGCGTCTGGTCCTCGAAGGTGAGGATCACGCCGATGGCCTGCCCCTCCGAATTCTTCAGCGGCGTGGCCGTGAGGTTCACCGACGAGACGGTGCCATCCTGGTGGGCCAGCTCGGCGTCGGCGGCGAAGTCCGCGCCGCCGCTCTGCTGCACCTTGTCCACGCTCCTGAGCACCCAGGCGTTGCTGTCGCCGAACACCTGCGCGGCGTGCAGCTGGCGCGTGACGGCGGCGCCGAGGCCGAGCATGCGCAGGGCGGCGCCGTTGGCGGTGACCACGCGGCGGGCGTTGTCCAGGGTGACCACGCCGTTGGTGGTGCTGGCCAGGATGTTGTCGTTGTAGTTCTTGACTGCCAGCACCTCCTCGAACAGCTGGGCGTTTTCCAGGGCCACCGTGATCTGCGCCGAGAACGCGCGCAGGCGCTGCTCGTCCTTCGCCGTGAACGTGCCTTCGAGCTTGTTCAGCACCTGGGTCACGCCGATGCGCGCGCCTTTCTTGTTGACGATCGGGATGCACAGGATCGAACGCGTGCGGAAGCCGGTGCTGCGGTCGATCTCGGGGTTGAAGCGCGGGTCGGCGTAAGGGTCGGCGATGTTCTCGCCCACGCCGCTGCTGAACACCGCGCCGGCGATGCCGGCGTTGGCGGCGATGCGGATCTCCAGCGCCTGCAGCCCGGCGCCGAACTTGGACCAGAGCTGGTGCCGCTCGGCGTCGTAAAGGAACAGGGTGCTGCGCTCGGCGTCGAGCAGCTCGGTGGCCGCGCTCATGATGCGCCCGATCAGCACGTCGAGCTGCAGCTCGCCGGCCAGGTGCTGCGTCACTTCCAGGATGCGCACCTCGTCGCGCATGCCGTCGGTCATCAGGTTGAAGCCGCGCGTGAGGTCGGCGTATTCGTCGGTGTCGAGGATCTTCAGGTCCACGTCGAGGTTGCCGCGCTCGACCTCGTTCATGCCGGCGATCAGCCGCGCCGCCGAGCGCGATACCTCCTGGGCGGTGAGCAGGGACATCGCCACCGCGCCGGAGATGGTCACCGTCAGCGCACCGCCGATCCAGCCCCACAGCGGCCACATCAGCGCGAAGGTGACGTGCACGCCTTCCGCGCGCAGCATCTGGTCGACCTTGAACTCCACCGTGAAGGCGATGAACAGCAGCGGCAGCGCGGTGATGAACAGGCACAGGTACAGCAGCTTGCTCTTCAGGCGCACCGCGATCAGCCGCCGCTGGTCGACCTTCTCCATCCGCGTGCAGTGCTGCCACAGCTGCTCCACCACCGGCACCATGTGCCGCGAGGCCATGAAGTACTCGATGGCGGCGTAGATCGGGCAGGCGAACAGCGACACCAGCGCCGGAAACATCACCATCTGCCAGACCGCAAAACCGCCGTGCCAGAGCAGGTTGCTGAACAACAGCGAGCTGAACGCGACCAGCGCGCCCAGGCTGCCACGCACCAGGGTCACCCGCAGGAACGCGTAGTACGGCAGGTTCAGCGCGCGCACCAGGCTGCCCGAGATCGCCGCCCGCGGCACCGGCGCGCCCGCGTTGAGCTGGTCCAGCACCCCGCCCAGCGGGCGCAGGTAATGCCGGATCATCAGCAACTCCGGCACGATGTAGAGCACCACGTATTGCGGGATCTGCGGCACCAGCAGCAGCCATTGCCGGCCGGTGAACTGCAGCCCGAGGAAGCACAGGAAGATGGTGCCCAGGGTCGCCGGGATGGTGCCCTTGAAGAACAGCACGTACAGCCCGCGCTTCAGCGCCCGCGAGCCGATCGGGGCAGCCGTTGGCGTGCGGAACTGCTGCGCCGCGGTTACCGCGGCTGGAGAGCGCGAAAGCATGGATGCGGCCTACGTTCCTTATAGTCGCCCGCGGCCTGCCTGGCCGCTCGATTCGAGCATAACGCGGAAAGTGCCGCGCCGCCGTGACCTTCGCCGCATTTCGGCGCGGCCCCGGCGGCGCCTGGTCCCTGGTGGATTCCGGCGGACTGGCGCTACAGTAGCGGCGACACCATTCCAATATCGGCCATTGCGGGGGAGCCCAATGCAGACTGCCAGCGGAGAACGAGATTCGCGCCCATGCGAGCGGATGCAGCGATGAAGACCGTCGAAGCCACGCCGCAGCGCGTGCAGCAGTTCGCCGGCGCGGTCAAACCGGATGCGCCGGTGATCATGCTCAACCTGCTGCGCTACCGCGCGCAGGCGTCGTTTCCGCCCGGCTCGGCGGACGCGCCGTGCAGCGGCCGCGAGGCCTACCGGCGCTATGCGGCCAAGGCGCTGGCCTGCGTCCAGGCGGCCGGCGGCCGGCCGCTGTTCGGCGGCAAGGTGGCGGCCCTGCCCATCGCCCCCGACGACGAGCACTGGGACGACATGCTGCTGGTCGAGTATCCCTCGCCGCAGGCGTTTCTACAGATGGTCGGCAGCCCCGAATACCGCGCCGTGGCCCACCTGCGCACCGCCGCCCTGGAGGATTCCCGGCTGATCGCAATCCAGGGCGACAACTCGTTCCAGCTTTGAAGCCGTTCGCAGCGGCGGTGGCGATGGCGGCGGCGCGGACCCGGAGGGACAGATTGAGGGGCCAAGGAGGTTCGACATGTCCACATGCGGCAGCAACAAGGATATCCAGCACAACATCATCGCCAGGAAAGAGGAGCAAACCTTATACGGCGCTTTCATGGCAGCCTTGAAGGATTTCAACGAGCAGGCCAAGACCCTTCACGACAACTTCTTCAAGCAGGACTGCCCGGCGTACGGCGAGAAGTTGAAGTGCACGTACAAGGTCGTGGTCAACGACGGCAAGGCGGTCATCACCAGCGCCGATTTCACGGAAATCCCGGCGACCAAGACCGCCGCGGCCAAGTGGAAATGCGTGCTCAACGGCCGCTTCGAGAACGCGGAATTCGACTGCAAGGCCTCGCCGCCCCCGCCGGACAAGATGGTGGCCGGCAAGGAAATCGAGAAGGACGGCTGGATCTTCGTGGTGAAGAAGGAGTGCATCGACGGCACCATCCACTACGTCAAGCACGCGCATCCGAAGAACGATGCCGACAAGGACGTGGTGGTCGAGGACACCGATACCGGCGAGCCCTGCCCCAAGGAAGACAAGGACAAAGACAAGAAGAAATGAGGCGGGCGGGCCGCGCGCACGCCGGGGCCGCGCTCAGCCGCCGGCCGGCGCGCCGGCCTGGCCCAGCGGCGGCGCGGCCGAGCCGGCGCCGAGGTAGAAGCCCTGCGCCTCGTCGCAGCCCATCTCGTGCAGCATGGCCAAGGTGGCGGCGTTTTCCACGCCTTCGGCGACGACGCGCAGGTTGAGGTTGTGCGCCAGCCCGATGGTCGAGCGCACGATGATCGCGTCCTGCTCGTCGTCCAGCATGTCCCGCACGAATTCGCTGTCGATCTTCAGCGCGGATAGCGGGAAGCGGCGCAGGTAGCGCAGCGACGAATAGCCGGTGCCGAAATCGTCGATCGACAGGCGCACTCCCAGCTCGGCGATGCGGGTCAGCCGTTTGGCGGCGGTTTCCGGGTCGTGCATGAGCGCCGTCTCGGTGATCTCCAGCTCCAGTTCGCCGGCGGCGGTGCCGTGCCGTTGCATCAGATCCCGCACCGTGTCGACGATGCGGTCGTCGATCAGGCTGCGCGCCGACACGTTGACCGCCACGGTGTAGCGGTGGCCGGCCTCCTTCCACGATTTGTGCATGGCCAGCGCGCCGTCCAGCACCGAGTGCGTGAGCGCTTCGATGCCCTCGCCCATTTCCGCCAGCGGCAGGAACGCGTCCGGCAGCAGCAGCCCGAACCGCGGATGCTGCCAGCGCACCAGCGCCTCGAAGCCGACGACGGTGCCGCTGGCCAGCGCCAGCTTGGGCTGGTAATGCAGGACCAGCTGGCGGTCGGCGATCGCCTGTGCCAGTTCCGCCATCAGCGCCAGCCGTTCCGGCGTGTGCGAATCGAAGCCGCGGTTGTAGACCACCACGCCGGCGGCGGTCTGCTTGGCCCGGTACATCGCCACGTCGGCGGCGCGCAGCAGCTCGTGGCTGTCGCTGCCGTGCTCCGGGTAGAGCGCCACGCCGATGCTGCCGCCGATCTGCAGCTCCAGGCCCTCGACCAGGAACGGCTCCTGCAGGCCCTTGGCCACGGACCGGCCCGCCGCCACCGCCTTCTCGCGGCCCGCCAGGCCATCCAGGACGATGGCGAATTCGTCGCCGCCGAGCCGGCAGATCAGCGGCGAGCGGCCGGCCAGGACCTTCTGCAGGCGCGGCCCGATCTGGCTCAGCAGCAGGTCGCCGGTGCGGTGGCCCAGGGTGTCGTTGACCTCCTTGAAGCGGTCCAGGTCCAGCAGCATCAGCGCCGCGCTGCCCGGCGCCGCGCCCTGCCCCTCGGCGATCGCGCGGAACCGCTCGTGCAGCACGCTGCGGTTGGGCAGCCCGGTCAGCGAATCGTGATGCGCCTGGTGCGCCAGTTCCGACACGTGCCGCGCGTTGGCGATGGCCAGCGACACCGTCTTGCCCACCGCCTCCAGCGTTTCCAGGTCCGACGGCGCAAAGGCGTGCGCTTCGTGGAACGCCACGGCGATCGCCCCGAGCGGCCGTTCCGAGTAGATCAGCGGGATCACCGCGCCGCTGACGAAGTTGCGCGCGCTCAGCGAGGCCTTGACCTGCTTGTTGAGCACGTCCTCCTGGCCGAACTTCACCACCGTCACGGCGCGGTCCTTGAGCAGCACGCGTCCGGTCAGGCTCTCGGCGATCGATACGCGCGCGCCGGCCTTCACCACCGTGCCGTCGAGCCCGTGCGCCGCCTTGCAGCGCATGTACTCCCCGGACAGGTCGAGCATGAACATCGCCCCGGCCGGCGCCCAGCCTACCCCGCGCACCGCCTCGATGGTCTCGCGGGCGATGCTGTCCTCATCCAGAAGACTGTGAACTCTACTGGATAACTTATTGATAAATTGAAGATTATCATTCTGGCGCCGCAGATTCCTGGCGGATTGCTCCAGCTGCCACTCCATGGTTTTGACGCGCGACACGTCCAGGGCCGAGGTCACTAGGAACGGCTGGCCGTCGAGCTCCACCTTGGACGCGTTGCCCAGCAGGGGCACGGCAAGGCCCGAGCGCGTCACCACCCGCAAGTCCATGCTGTCGACCCGGTCGCCCGGCTGCAGCTGCCCGGCGGCGCCCAGCACCTTCGCGCGGTCCTCGGGATGCACCAGGTCCTGCAAGCCCAGGGTCGGCAGCTCCGCGGCGGAGTAGCCGAGCAGGACTTCCGCGTTGCGGTTCCAGAAGCGCAGCCTGAGCTGCGCGTCGTAGGTGAGGAACAGGCCGGGAAGGACGTCGATGGTGGTCTGCAGCAGGTCCCGCTGGTTGCGGTGCTCATCCTCGGCCTGCTTGCGCGCGGTGACGTCGCGCACGATGGCGATGATGACCGGCTCGTCCATCCCGGACAGCGCATTGAGGCTCACCTCGGCGTCGAACGGCGTGCCGTCGTAGCGCTGGTGGCGCCATTCGAAGGCCTGCGCCGTGCCCGTCATCGCGGCATGGATCTTTTCCAGGGCCTTTTCGATCGAATTGCGTCCGTCCGGCTGCTGCGGCGGCGAGAGCCGATGCGGCGGCTGGCCGACGATCTGCTCGCGGGTGCAGCCGAACATACGCAGCGTGGCCGGGTTGCAGTCCACGAATATGTCCTTGTGCATCAGGAAGATCGCGTCCGCCGCGCTTTCGAACAGCGTGCGGTAGCGCAGTTCCTCCTGATGCAGCGCACGCTGCGCGCGCACGCGGTCGCTGACATCCGTGACGACCCCGAGAAAGCCGGTGATTTCGTCGGTCGGCCCGCGCAGCGCCGTGATCGACACGTGCCCGGGAAAGCTGGAACCGTCCTTGCGCAACAGGTTCCACTGCCGCTCGTCCGGCAATCCGCGGCACGCCCTGGCCACCAGCGAGGGGAAACCGGCGTCCAGCGCCAGGCCCAGGTCCTGCCGCACCGCGGCGGCGTGCGCTTCCACTTCCACCCGCGGCAGCAGGAATTCCGGCGAGCGCAGCCCGATCACCTCCGCCGGGTGGTAGCCGAACATGCGTGCGGCCCCGGCATTGACCATGCGGATGGTGCCGTCGACGGCGGTGGCGACGATGCCGTAATTGGCGCCGTCGAGAACCGCCCGGTGCAGGCTGCTCAGTTCCGACAGCCGCCGCTCGTTGCGCCGGGTTTCCTCGACCACCAGGATCTGGCACACGAGGTCGGCCACGGAAACCGCAAAGCGCTTTTCCTGCTCGTGCCAGACCCGCGGGCCGCCGACATGCTCGTGGCACAGCACGCCGACCATGCGCCCGGCCTTGCGCAGCGTGGCGTCCAGCATCGCGCCGATGCCGTTGGGCGCCAGGTACGAGGCGGCGAACTCGCGCGTGCGCGGATCGGCGTAGGCGTCGGCCGCGTCGACCACGCGGTCCACCGCCAGCGCGGCGAAGTATCGCGGAGAGTCCGCGCAGAGCAGACGCAGTCCGCTGCGGTGCTGCGCCGTTGCGCCGTCGAACAGGTCGACCGCGTCCAGGCTGGCGCCTTCCTGGTCCAGCAGCCAGACGCTGACCCGCTGCACCTCCAGCGCGCGGCTCGCCGCTTCGTTGATCCGCCGCACGGCAGCTTCGAACGGGCCGTCCCACAACGACCAGTCCTGGGCCAGCGCCAGGTAGGCCGCATTGAGCGAGGCCTCGGTCGGCGCCGGCGCAGCCGCGTTGCGCTCAGGGCTCACTGCCATTTTGTCAATCCCGCCGCCGCGCAAGGCATGGACTCGCCGCCGGCCGCCGGCTCAGCCGGCCGCCTGCGGCGCCAGCTGCCCGAGGCCGCCGCGGCCGGCCTCCAGCAGATCACCCAGTGCGGCCAGCGCGGCGGCGGCCCGCTCGCGGATGCGAAACCCCACGACGTCCGACACCTCGCTTTCGCCAGGGTTGATTTCGGCCGTGATCAGGCCTTTGTCCGCGGCGGTCAGCACCGGCTCGGCGATGTACGGAAACACGCTGGTGGTGCCGATGCTCAGCACCGCGTCGACGCCTTCGGCCATGGCCTGGTACAGCCGCATGACCTCGCGTTGCGGCAGCGCCTCGCCGAACAGCACCACGCGCGGGCGCACCAAGCCGGCGCACCAGGGGCACAGCGGCGGAATCGACAGGCCCGAATAGTCGTGCACCTCGCGCTCGTAGGGGCAATCGGTGCAGTGCAACACCTTCAGGTTGCCGTGGATCTCGATCAGATCGCGCGAACCGGCGCGGCGGTGGAAACCGTCCACGTTCTGGGTGAGGACGGTGAACCGCTGGAAGCCGCGCGCCATTGCCGCCAGGGCGTGATGGCCGGCGTTGGGCTGGCGCCCGCGCGTGGCGCTTTCGATTTCGTGGATGTATTTCCAGCACAGCTCGGGGCGGCTGCGCAGCATCTCGCCCGACAGCATTTCCTCGATCGGCACGCCCTCGGCCGTCGGGCCGGCGTCGTAGAGCCCGCCGACGCCGCGGTAGGTCGGCAGCCCGGAGTCGGCCGACATGCCGGCGCCGGTGATCACCAGCACGCGCCGCGCGCCGCGCAAGGCCGCAGCCAGCTCCGCCAGCCCAGGGGCGGCGCTCATGCCGCCGGCTCGTGCCGCCGCATCAGGGCTGCCAGTGCCGCCGCGGCGGCGTCCGGGGACGCCTCCAGCGCCGCGACGATCGCGCCGCGTTCGGCCGGCGAGCGGTCCTGGCTGAGCTTCCAGCGCGCATCGAGCCGCTCGACGCGCACTTCGAACGCGACGATGGCTTCCAGCCGCGCCTCCAGGTACCCGGGCGGAAGCTTGCGCATGGATTCCAGGTAAGGCGCGTCGTGGGCCGCGACCAGGCGCTCCAGCAGCGCGGCTTTTTCCGCGCCGCCGTCGAGCCGGCGCAGGACGCCGCCGGCGTGCACGGCGGCGTAGTTCCAGGTCGGTACGCTGGGGTGCCGCTGGTAGTGGGCCGGCGAAACGTAGGCGTGCGGTCCCTGGAAGATCACCAGCGCCGGGCCGTCGTCCGCCAGGCCGCGCGCCTGCGGGTTGGCCCGCGCCAGGTGGGCGCACAGGCGCACCACGCCGTCGCGCTCCTCCACCAGGAACGGCAGGTGCGTGGCCACCGGCACACCGCCCTCGGCGGTGACCAGCGCAGCGAAATTGTAGTGACGCATGAAGCCGATCAGCTCGGCGCGGTCGTCGTTGCGGTTGTGCGCTGGAACGTACATGGGCCTTGCATGGGTCTTGTGGTTTTGCCCCTCCGGCGCCAATCATCGCAAATGCCGCGCCGAACCGCTTGGCCGCCCGCCGCCGCGTCCGCGCCGCGCGGCCGCCCGCGGCGCCGCCCCCGGAGTTCAGCCTCAATTCAGCTAGCCGGCGTAGATTCGGACGCCAGGCGCAGCACGGCGCCCTGCGGAGATCGGGCAATGCAACCAAGTGCCGGGCGGAGGGTGGCGATCATGGCGCTCGGGGCGATCGCGGCCGCCACGGTCGCCGCCGGCGGACAGGCGGCTGCCGAGCCGTACTACGGTGCGCCGGCCTATGCCGAGGTGGTCGCCAGCCAGCCGGTCTACCAGACGGTGCGTGTCGCCGTACCCCGTCAGCAGTGCTATTCGCAGCCGGTGGTCTACGACGCACGGCCGGGCAATGGCCTGGTCGGCACCCTGCTGGGCGGCGCCCTCGGCGGGCTGGTCGGCAACCAGTTCGGCCGCGGCGGCGGCAACGTCGCGGCCACCGCCGCGGGCGCGGTGATCGGCGCCGGCATCGGCAACAACGTCGGGCGCGCGCAGGGCGGCCAGCAGGTCGTGCAGGAGCAGCGCTGCGCCACGGTGACCGAATACCGCGACGAGCAGCGGCCGGCCGGCTTCGACGTGACCTATCGCTACGCCGGCATCGACTACCGCACCCGCCTGCCGTACGAGCCGGGACCGCGCCTGCGCGTGAACGTCGCCGTCACGCCGTCGCAGTACTGATCGCCAGGGCAAGGCTCTGGCTCTATAGTTATCGGCATGTCCCGCCCCGTCACTTGTGCCTTGCTGCTGCTCGGGCTGGTCCTGCAATCCACCCCCTCGCACGCGGCCTGGCAACAGGGCGGGTCGCACCAGGAGGCCGAGCGCCGCGCGGGAGCGCCGATGATGCATCCGCAGGCACCGGTCTACCCCGGCCCGATGCAAAGGCCGCCCGGCGCCCCCTACTTCGGCCCGCCGCGAGCGCCGGCCGCACCCTACTACCCGCAGCCGGCGCAACAGCGCCCGGTCTATGGTTATGGTGCCCCGCAACCGGCGCCGCCGCCGGCTGCGCCGCGCGGCCCCGCCGGGCAGCAGCCGGTGCCGCACAGCCTGTCGGTCGGCGAAGCCGCGCAGCGCGCCCAGCAGCTCAACGGCGGCGGCCGCGTGCTGGCGGTGGACCCGGCGCCGAGCGGCTACCGCGTCCGCGTGCTGAAGAACGGTGAAGTCCGCTCGGTCTACGTGCCGGGCAACAACTGACGCTGCCGAAGTGCTCTTAGTTCACTGACAGTCAAAGGACAGACATGCGCGCCCTGATCATCGAAGACGATCCGCAGCTGCGTTCGCAGGTGAGCCAGTTCCTGGCCGACGACGGCTACGCCGTCGACGCCGCCGCCGACGGCGACGAAGGCCAGTACATGGCGCTGGAATACCCGCTGGACCTGGCGGTGATCGACCTCGGCCTGCCCAAAACGCCGGGCATGGCGATCATCCGCGCCGTGCGCAAGGCCGGCCGCAAGTTCCCCATCCTGATCCTCACCGCGCGCGACGGCTGGCAGAACAAGGTGGAGGGCCTGGAGGCCGGCGCCGACGACTACCTGGTCAAGCCCTTCCACCGCGAGGAGCTGCTGGCGCGCGCGCGCGCGCTGGTGCGCCGCAGCGGCGGCTGGAGCCAGGCGGCGCTGCAATGCGGCCCGATCACGCTGGACACCACCGCCAAGCAGGTCCGGCTGTCCGGCACCCCGGTGGAGCTCACCGCCTACGAGTACCGCGTGCTCGAATACCTGGTGCTGCACGCCGGCGAGGTAGTCTCCAAGAGCACGCTGGCCGAGCATCTCTACAGCGAGGACGAGGAGCGCGACAGCAACGTCATCGAAGTGTTCGTGCGCCGCCTGCGCGCCAAGCTGGACCCGCAGGGCACGCTCAACCCGATCTCGACCCTGCGCGGCAGCGGCTACCGCTGGGACCTGCCGCGCAGCTGAACCGGCGCCCGCAAAGCCGGCCGACCGGGCCGACTGGAAATGGGCACCGCGAAACCGGACACTGCGGTCCATGACGTCGCTCCGCTCGCGCCTGCTGGTCGCGGCCAGCCTGGTGCTGGCGGTGTTCATGCTGCTGTGCGGCGCCGCCCTGGAGGAGGCGTTCCGCAGCTCGGCCGAGCAGGTTCAGCAGGACAAGCTGCAGGGGCTGGTCTACGCCATCCTCGGCGCCGCCGACTCCGGCAGCGAGGAGGTGCTGGCGGTGCCTGCCAACGCCCTGCCCGACCCGCGCCTGAGCCACATCGGCTCGGGCCTGCAGGCCGCGATCCTGGACGCACGCGGGCGTGTCGTCTGGCGCTCGCCGAGCATGACCGGGACGGTTCCGGCGCTGCCCGTGCCCAACGTCGGCACCAGCCGCTTCACCGAGCTGGACGACCGCTTCGGGCTGGCCTACGGCATCCGCTGGGCGGCTGACAACAACACCTTCCACCTGTTCAGCGGGCCGCCGCGGCCGCACCGCTACACGGTCGAGGCGTTCGAGGACAAGGGCCCCTACCTGGCCCAGCTCGGCGTGTTCCGCCGCACGCTGTGGTTCGGCCTGGGCGGCTCGGCCGCCACTCTCATCGCGCTGCAGTTCCTGGTGCTGAACTGGGGCCTGGCACCGCTGCGTCGCCTGGCGGGGGAGCTGCGCCGGATCGAGGTCGGCGAGCAGGCGCAGATCGAATCGCGCTATCCCGACGAGCTGACCCCGCTGACCGCCGGCCTCAACGCGATGATCCGCAACGAGCGCAGCCAGCAGACCCGCTACCGCAACGCGCTGGACGACCTCGCCCACAGCCTGAAGACGCCGCTGGCGGTGCTGCGCGGCGCGGTGGAGGACCCCGCCACCGACGCGGCGGTGCGCGACCGCCTGCGCGAACCGCTGGAACGGATGGGCGAGATCACCAACCACCAGCTGCGCAAGGCCGCCACCGCCGGCCGCCGCGCATTCGCCGACCCGGTGCGGCTGCGGCCGCTGGCGGAAAAGATCGCCGGCGCGCTGGCCAAGGTGTATTCCGGCAAGCACATCGCCTTCGCGCTGGACATCGGCGAGCTGCTGCGCGTGCGCGCCGACGAGGGCGACCTCTACGAGCTGCTCGGCAACCTGATGGACAACGCCGGCAAGTGGTGCGCCGGCCGGGTGCGCGTCGGCGGCCGCCACGAGGCCGGCAAGCTGCAGATCACCGTGGAGGACGACGGCCCCGGCTTCCCGGAAGAACCCGACAAGCTGCTGCAGCGCGGCGTCCGCGCCGACACCCACGTGCCCGGCCAGGGCCTCGGCCTGGGCGCGGTGGCGGAGCTGGTGCAGGCGTACGAAGGCCAGCTGCGGCTGGGCAAGTCGCCGCTGGGCGGGGCGCTGGTGGAGGTGCTGCTGCCGGTGTGAACGCGGCTCAGGCCGGCTGGGGCACGCGCAGGAAGTGCGCGCGGTAGTAGACCAGCTCCGCCAGCGAGTCGCGGATGTCGTCCATCGCCTGGTGCCTGGAGTCCTTGGCAAACCCGCCGGCGACCTGCGGCGCCCAGCGCTGGCACAGCTCCTTGAGCGTGCTCACGTCCAGGTTGCGGTAGTGGAAGTGCTTTTCCAGCTGCGGCATGAAGCGCGCCAGGAAGCGGCGGTCCTGGCAGATGGAGTTGCCGCACATGGGCGACTTGCCGGGCGGCACCCAGCGTTGCAGGAACGCCAGGGTCTGGCGCTCGGCCTCGGCTTCGTCGGTATCGCTGGCGCGCACGCGCTGCACCAGGCCGGTCTTGCCGTGCTGGCGGGTATTCCATTCGTCCATGCCGGCCAGCACCGCGTCGGCCTGGTTGACCGCGATCACCGGGCCTTCGGCGAGAACGTTCAGGTTCTGGTCGGTGACCAGCGTGGCGATCTCCAGGATGCGGTCGCGCTCCGGCACCAGGCCGGTCATTTCCATGTCGATCCAGATCAGGTTGGTCGGCGATGCGCTCATTGGTGCCAGCTTGGTCAATCCCCGAAATCGGGCGGCCGTACGCCCGTATTCCCGTTTCCGTGGCGGCGGCTTGCATATCCCTGTTGCAGCATAGCGTAGCAGGGCCGCCGCACCGCCGTGGTAGGCTGCTTGCCTCCGGCCGGGCCGCCTGGCGGCGGCGCGGGCCCTGCATCCGACAAGCGCGTGGAGGAGCCATGCCGCAGGAAGGCGCGGTACTCAAAACCATCGGCAACACCCCCCTGGTCGAGCTCACGCGCCTCGACACCGGGCTGTGCCGGCTGTTCGTCAAGCTGGAAAACCAGAATCCCACCGGCTCGATCAAGGACCGCATCGGCCTGTCGATGGTCGAGGCCGCCGAGCGCGAAGGCAGGATCAAGCCGGGCGGCACCCTGATCGAGGCCACCGCCGGCAACACCGGACTGGGCCTGGCACTGGTCGCCTCGCAGAAAGGCTACCGCCTGATCCTGGTGATCCCGGACAAGATGTCGCAGGAGAAGGTGCTGCACCTGCGCGCCCTGGGCGCGGAAATCCATCTCACCCGCTCGGATGTCGGCAAGGGCCACCCGGAGTATTACCAGGATATCGCCGAGCGCCTGGCGCGCGAGATCCCCGGCGGCTTCTATGTCAACCAGTTCGCCAACCCGGCCAACCCGCTGGCGCACGAGGCCACCACCGGCCCGGAGATCTGGGCGCAGTGCGGACACATGCTCGACGCCGTGGTCGCCGGAGTCGGCTCCGGTGGAACCCTGTCCGGGCTGTCGCGTTATTTCGCGCGAGTGGCGCCGCACGTGGAGATGGTGCTGGCCGATCCGCAAGGCTCGGTGCTGGCCGACGTGGTGCGCACCGGCAGGATCCAGAAGGAGGCCGGCAGCTGGCTGGTCGAGGGCATCGGCGAGGATTTCGTGCCGCCCAACTGCGACCTGTCGCGGGTGCGCCGTGCCTACGAGGTGGACGACGCCGAAAGCTTCCTCACCGCGCGCGCGCTGCTGCGCCAGGAAGGCATCCTGGGGGGCTCCTCCACCGGCACCCTGGTCGCGGCGGCGCTGCGCTACTGCCGCGAGCAGAGCGCGCCCAAGCGCGTGGTCACGCTGGTCTGCGACAGCGGCAACAAGTACCTGACCAAGATGTACAACGACTACTGGATGTTCGAGCAGGGCCTGCTGGACCGGCCACGCCAGGACAACCTGGTGGACCTGATCGTGCGCCGCTACCGCGAAGGCGGCGCAGTGACGCTGTCGCCGGACGACAGCCTGCTGCTGGCCTACCGCCGCATGAAGCTGTTCGACGTTTCGCAGATCCCGGTGATGGAAGGCGAGCGCGTCGCCGGCATCCTCGACGAATCCGACCTGCTGATGCACGTGCACGCGGACCCGGCACGCTTCAAGGAGCCGGTGCGCACGGCCATGGTCACCGCGGTGGAAACCATCGCTCCCGACGCCCCGGTCGCCAGCCTGCTGCCGATCTTCCAGCGCGACCACGTCGCGGTGGTGGCGGACCGCGGCAGCTTCGTCGGGCTGATCACGCGCATCGACCTGCTGAACTACCTGCGCCAACAATTGGGCTGAGTCCGCGCAGCGCACCGACCGGCCCGCTTTCCTTCCTTCCACGCCCCACGCGACCATGAGCCAAACGCCGCCGGCCAAGCACGGCTTCGCCACCCGCACCATCCACGCCGGTCAGACGCCCGACCCGACCACCGGCGCGGTGATGCAGCCGATCTACGCCACTTCCACCTACGCGCAGTCCAGCCCCGGCGTGCACAAGGGCTTCGAATACTCGCGCACGCAGAACCCGACGCGTTTCGCCTACGAGCGCTGCGTGGCCGACCTGGAAAGCGGCACGCGCGGCTTCGCCTTCGCCTCGGGGCTGGCCGCCACCGCCACCCTGCTCGACACCCTGGAGCCGGGCAGCCACGTCATCGCCAGCGACGACCTCTACGGCGGCAGCTACCGGCTGTTCGCCCGCGTGCGCGAAAAATCCGCCGGCCTGCGCTTCAGCTACGTGGACCTGCGCGATCCGGCCAGGCTGGAAGCGGCGATCCGCCCCGAGACGCGGCTGATCTGGGTGGAGACGCCGACCAACCCGATGCTCAAGCTGGTGGACCTGGACGCGGTGGCCGCCATCGCGCGCCGCCGCGGCATCCTCGCCGCCGCCGACAACACCTTCGCCAGCCCCTACCTGCAGCGTCCGCTGGAGCACGGCTTCGGCCTGGTCATGCACTCCGCCACCAAGTACCTGAACGGCCACTCCGACATGGTCGGCGGCATCCTGGTCGCCGGCGCGGACGGCGCCCTGGCCGAGCGCCTGGAGTTCCTGCAGAACGCGGTGGGCGCGGTGGCCGGTCCGTTCGACTCCTTCCTGGCGCTGCGCGGGGTTAAGACCCTGGCCCTGCGCATGCAGCGCCATTGCGAGAATGCGCAGGCGCTCGCCGAGTGGCTGGAGCGCCACCCGGCGGTGGCCCGGGTGCACTACCCCGGGCTGCCCTCGCACCCGCAACACGCCCTGGCCAGGCGCCAGATGCGCCGCCCCGGCGCCGCCGCCGGCGACTGCTCCTACGGCGGCATGATCTC
>JADHNH010000069.1 GCA_016779605.1 Nevskia sp.
CCAATCCACGGGCGCCAGTTTCCCACGCTGAATCATGTGTGGGTGGTGATGATGGAAAACCACGGTTACGGCCAGATCATTGGCAACCCCAACGCGCCGTTCATCAACCAGATCGCCGCCGATTACAACTCCGCGAACAATTATTTCGCGGTGGGCCATCCGAGCCTCACCAATTACCTGGAGGTGGTCGGCGGCTCCAACTTCGGGGTGCAGAACGACAACAGCCCCGACTGGCATAACGCTGCATGCATGTCCAATATCGCCAACGGCACGGTCTCCAACGAATCGACCTCGACCGCGATCTGCCCGATCGCCGGCGCCAACGGCACGGACGCGCCTACGCCGGCCAAGGATTGCAGCAACGAAGTTTCCGGGCCGCCGTGCGAGCTCAATATCGATGGCGTAAAGCCGGTGGCGGCTTTCAATAAGGTCGATGGGATGACCATCGCCGATCAGCTCGAGGCGCACCACCGCTCCTGGAAAAGCTACCAGGAGTCGCTGCCGCCCGAGGGCGCCGACGGCGTCAATTCCGCCGACGGCTTTTTCAGCAACCTGAACCCGCCCAGCGCACTGAGCACGCCGAACATCACGTTCGGCGCCAACGACTTGGTTGCTTTATACGCGGTCAAGCACAATCCCTTCGTATATTTCAAGAGCATCCAGCAGGACAGCAAGGCACTTGGCAAGACCGTGGGACTGGAAGAACTGTACCTGGACATCGCCGGGCATGGGTCGCCGGAGTTCTCGTTCATCGCGCCCAATCAGTGCAACGACCAGCATGGGCGCGGCAATACCGACAAGACCTGCACCTACGATCCGGTTTCCGACGGTTCCCAGACCGGACTCAACCCGGCGCTGATCCAGCGCGGCGACGTGACCGTGAAGAAGATCGTCACCAGCATCATGGGGGCCCGTGAGTGGTCGCGGGGCAGCAATGCCATCGTGGTGCTGTGGGACGAGAACGACTACGGCGTGGACCCGGAAACCAACCAGGTGCCGCTGATCGTGATCACCAACTACAAGACCTCCGCACCGGTGCACAGCAACAGCTTCTACACGCACTTCTCGCTGCTGAAGACGATCGAAGCGGGACTCGGGCTGCCGTGCCTGAACCACGCCTGCGATGGCGACGTGCAACTGATGAACGATCTTTTCGCGCCGTGAGCTGAGGCCAGCGGTTGTTACACCAGCCGGGAGGTGCCTGAGTCGCCTCCCGGCTTTTGTTTCAATCGTCGGCCGGCCTGCCCGGCACTTCCATCACCAGCCGCTCGCGATGCCGCCGACTCATCCAACCCCGGCATGGCCGTCACCATGGGCAATAGCCTGTTGGGATGCGATCCGCACTTCTCGCATAGAAGTCACGCAGCGCGCCGCGGTCAGGTAAATGACGTTCTTGTCATTGATCCAGGTCAACCGGCTCGATTCAAACAAGGCGTAGGGTCATGTTCAGGGTCATTTACACGGTGCATGCGGTGGATCGCGCTCAGTCATCACCCTGACGAGCGGCACCGAAGGAGGTAAGGTTCATGACCCCAGCCGCCCGCGCACAGCGATCTCCTCCTGCCGGGCGGCTTTTTGTGGGCGGCGGAGCCTGCGGCATTCCCTAACGATTGAACCGCCGCTGGCCACTTGCGGAAATCGCAGAGAAATGGCCCCGCCCCTTCGGACAGCTTTTTAGTTTTATAGGTTGATGCTGTCGTCACGAAGTCAATGAGCACCCACCGGGCGCTACTTCGCAAACTACACCTTTGCCGGACGAAAATAATTGATCCTGATCATTTCGCCTGCAGCAGGTAAAGACCTAGGGTTTAACATTAGAAAAACCAAATAACTATGGAGATGACGGCCATGACCTCATCGACGCAGAACCTTCCGATTATCGCCGGCATCATGCTGCTTTCGGCATGCGCGGCGACAGCACCCCCAATGGGATCCTCAAGTGTCGAACGGGCACGGTGGTACTCCAATCAAGGCTTCGAAAAAATCCGGGAGCATGACTACGACGCCGCCAAGACGAATTTAGACAAGGCACTGGAAATCGAGCCGAAACTGCCGATTGCCCATCTGAATCTGGGCTGGGTTTATGAGGAGACCGGTAAGTGTCCCGAAGCGAAAGAGCAATATGATCTGGCAATTGCCGAAGAAAAGGCGGGTGACTATCCAGGCTTCTCGCATACGCTGCAAGGTCCGAACGACAAGAATCTGACTGTTACAAAGATCGCCAATGCCAATTTGGACAAACTGAGCAAGGAGTGCCAGTTGCAGACGGCCCAGACTAACGCCGCCTCGGCGACGCCGCCGAGTCCGGCGCCGCAGGCCGCGGTACCTGCCCCAGCTCAGTACCTGGTCTATTTCGAAAGGAATACCGACGTGCTCACTGCGGAATCGGTGGGTCAGTTCGCGAACATCAAATCGCAGTTGGTGCGGCGCGCAACGCAAGTCCAGGTGATCGGCCACACTGATACGCTCGGCTCGATGGCAAAAAATGAAGCCTTGTCGCAGCGACGCGCCGCGTTCGTCAAAAGCGCGCTGGTGGCCGCCGGCCTGCCCGCAGACCGCATCTCGGCGAGCGCCCTCGGCGAGCGCGAGCCGCTCGTCCCCACCGCGGACGGCGTAGCCGAGCCGCGCAACCGGTGCGTGGTTATCCGCGTGCGGTAGCGCGAAAGGCCAAGGTCGCTGCCAATCGTGAAATCGCCTTCTTCTCCGCGGCTTGGGAGATCGCGCGGAGACGTGGCTGGATTAACCTGCCGAACCCGGCCGCTCGGATTGATCGGAACCGGAAGAAGCGCAAGCGAATCGCGAAGTCTGGTGAAATCTTCGCCTTGCTTCACAACGATGACGGCACCTTGCCTGACTGTGTCGAAACGGTCTGGCAAGAGCATTCGAGGTTAGCAAAGTCGAGTGTTACTAACTGACCCTTCTGGGCGCTCGTCCACGCGCACTACGCGTGACGTGCGACATATCGCTCAGGGTAGCGAAGATTATGGTCGCGGGCGTGGGCAGCGTCAGCGCGGTGGGTGCGACGTGCACATCGTACAAAGTGGCCAAGCCGTGGATTATTTGCATGAGGAGAATGCTCGCGTCCTTGATCCTGATCAATCAGCTTGATTCAAACAAGGCGTAGCGTCACAAGCAGGGTAGTGTCGATCGTTGGAGAACAAGATGAGCGACAAGTTCAGCAGACGGGATGCACTGAAATTCTCAGGAGCGGCGGTGGGGACCCTCGCATTACATGGTTGCGGCTTTTCGGATGCGAACGCAACGACAACCCCGGCGCCCGACCAGAACACGCTGTTTGCCAATCTGCCGTCGTTCGTCCCACAGAATGAACCTGTTGCCACCGGCGCGATGCGCATTTCGTTCATGGGCACCTCGGTGATTGAGCGCCGCGCGCAGCAACGCAGCAGCGTCTTTGTGGAACTGGGCAACGGCGACAGCTTCGTGTTCGACATCGGATCGGGCGCGGTGTCGAACTACGTTGCCATGGGTGTTCCATGGTCGAAGATGCGCAAGATCTTCCTCACCCATCTGCACGGCGACCATACGAGCGACCTCACCCATGTGTACTGCTTCGGGCCGCAGGGCGACGGCAAGTCGCCGCTGTACCTCTTCGGGCCATCGCGCTCCGGGCTGCGAAATCCGGACTACGTCAACGGCGCCGGCAGCGACCAGTTTTACAACCCTGAGTATTTCGAAGATGGCATGCTCGATTTCGCGCTGCACTTCCGGGAGATGAACCGCTGGCACACCGAAAGCCAGAGCTTCGTCGGCACGCGCTGGAAGAGCGGCAATGGGCTGCCTGCCGCTCCCGGCGACGGATATGACGTCTATGCCACCGAACTGGATTGGATGACGGGTGATTCATCAAAACGCTGGACCACCAGCAAGTTCCTGAACGACAACCCCGGATTCACGTCCGCTAAGGGAATCGCCTACCAGAACAACGGGGTGACGATTTCGTTCTTCCCGGCAATCCACGGCCGCAACGGCTCGATCAGTTACAAACTGGAATGGAACGGCCTGTCGATGATTTTCACCGGCGACACCAAGCCGAACAATTTCCTGGTCACGAGCGCACTGACGGGCAACCCGGTTGACGTGCTGATCAGCGAGATCGTGGTCAACCCGGACGTATGGGTCACGAAACAATCGGGGATCACCGATCCGACCAGCCCGACTTATATTGCCGGACTGGACAACGCCGAGGCGGTGCAGGTGAACTCGCACACGCCGCAGATGGCGTTCGGCTACATCCTCAAGCAGCTTGAACTGCAAGGGAAAGCGCCACGGCTTGGTGTCGCGACTCACTTCCAAGCCGAGGACGACACCAATTCGTGGGCGTTGGAGGACATTCGCTCATGGTATTCCGGGCCGGTGACCATCGCGACCGACCTGATGGTGATCGACGCCACCCATGGGGCCATCCAGGTGCGCCGCGCCATCGTTTCCGATTACAGTTGGTCGGCGAAGTGGACGGACCCGCGCCAGAGCAACGGCACATACGATCCGAAATACAGCGATCCGCAGTCTTGCAATCCGTATCACCCGATGGGGCCGCTGAACCAGTTCGATCCATATTTGCTCGCCAACGAGATCGATCCCTGCCTGTACAACAAGTCGGGCTTCATGTGCACGCAGCCCTATCCAACGAGCTCCTGCAAGCTGCCGACGACCTGATCCGGTGCTCCTCGTCGAGCACCGGAAAGCAAGAACGCAAGAGGCGTTGACAGGAACCATGCGGGCATATCGATACAGACAATCAGTCGCACGGTTGGCAGATCTAATCAGGGTTACGACAGCTTAAGGGGGCATCACCGAAGGTGAGACAACCTGTCCCGGCTTTCATTGCAGATCAGACGCCTCGACTACTTTTCGTTCCCCTTCGAATTCCGCCGGCGGTGGGTCGCGTTGGAACCAGATCATTCGCCGATATGAGAAATCGACCGGAAGACGAGAAAAGCAAAGGCCGCTGAAAGCGGCCCAAGTATTTGAAAAGATTGGCTGGGGGACTAGGACTCGAACCTAGATAAACAGAGTCAGAATCTGTTGTCCTGCCATTAGACGATCCCCCAGCAGGATCGAAGCAATTTTACGCGAGAACCCGTCCCTGGTGCGGCGCCCGGCCAGTCTGCGGGTCACCATGAATCGAGGATCGGCGTACAGGGTACCCGAAGCCCGGCGGAGCGCAAGCCCCGCCGGCGCCACCGGAAACGGCGCTGTTAGCGCTTGCTGTACTGCGGCGCGCGGCGTGCCTTGTGCAGGCCGACCTTCTTGCGCTCGACCTCGCGGGCGTCGCGGGTGACCAGCCCGGCGTCGCGCAGCGGCTTGCGCAGCGCTTCGTCGTACTTGATCAGGGCGCGGGTGATGCCGTGGCGGATGGCGCCGGCCTGGCCGTTGGGGCCGCCGCCGGCGACCGTCACCTTGATGTCGAAACGGGTCAGCGCGTCGGCGATTTCCAGCGGCTGGCGCACCAGCATGCGGGAGGTCTCGCGGCCGAAATAGCCCTCCACGGTCTTGCCGTTGATGACGATGTCGCCCTTGCCGGGGCGCAGGAAGACGCGCGCGGCGGCGGTCTTGCGGCGGCCGGTGCCGTACTGCTGGTTGGCGGGTTGCTTGAGCGTGGCCATGGGTTCTAGACCTTAAATCGTGATGGTTTTGGGCTGCTGCGCGGTATGCGGGTGTTCGGCGCCCGCGTAGACCTTGAGCTTGCGGTACTGCGCAAAGCCCAGCGGGCCTTTGGGCAGCATGCCCTTGACCGCCTTTTCGATGACGCGCTCGGGGTGCTCGGCCAGCATCTTGCCCAGCGTGGTGGACTTGATGCCGCCCGGGTATTCGGTGTGCCGCCAGTAGATCTTGCCTTCGTGCTTGTTGCCCGTGGCGTGCACCTTGGCGGCGTTGATCACGACGACGTAGTCGCCGGTATCGATGTGGGGGGTATATTCGGGCTTGTGCTTGCCGCGCAGCCGCCGGGCGACTTCGGTGGCAAGGCGGCCGAGGGTCTGGCCTTCGGCGTCGACGAGCACCCAGTCGCGGCGCGCCGTCTCGTTGGTGGCGAAATACGTCTTCATGGTCCTGCCTTCGTAGCGTAGCCCCGGCTGGCGGGGTAGTTATTGTTCAGTTGCCGCAGGTACAAGGCGGCAACCTCGGTAAAAGAGGCGGGATTTTATGCGCCTTGCCCTGCCTTAGCAAGTCGATTGGCGGGAATCGGGGATCGGCATTCGGGAATCGTAGAAGCGGCAGGCGGTCCGTGCGTTTTTACGATTCCCGAATGCCGTCTGCCGATTCCCGGCTTTCAGACCCCGAAATTGATCTTGGCTTCCAGGTTGGTGCGCGAATCGGCGTTGTTCAGGGCTTCCTCGATGTCCACCCGGCCGTCCTTGAACAGGCGGAACAGGGAGATGTCGAAGGTGAGCATGCCCTTGTCGGACGACTGGCTCATGGCGTCCTTGATCTGGTCGATGCGGCGGTTGTAGATCAGGTCGGCCACGAAAGGCGTGTTGATCATCACCTCGAACGCCGCCACGCGCCGGCCGTCCTTGCCGCGCACCAGGCGCTGGGAAATGATCGCGCGCAGCACCAGCGACAGGTCCAGGTAAAGCTGGTCGCGCAGCTCGTCGGGATACAGGTTCACGATGCGCTGCAGCGCCTGGTAGGCGTTGTTGGAGTGCAGCGTGGAAATCGCCAGGTGGCCGGTGTTGGCCAGCTGCAGGCAGGCATCCATGGTTTCGCGCTTGCGGATCTCGCCGATCTGGATCACGTCCGGCGCTTCGCGCAGCGAGGAGATCAGCGCGCGGTCGTAGCTTTCGGTGTCGGTGCCCACCTCGCGCTGGTTGATGATCGAGCGCTTGTTCGGGTGGACGAACTCGATCGGGTCCTCGATGGTGAGGATGTGTCCGGCCGCGCTTTCGTTGCGGTGGTTGAGCATCGCCGCCAGGGTGGTGGTCTTGCCCGAGCCGGTGGCGCCCACCATCAGCACCAGGCCGCGCTTGAGCATCACCAGTTCCTTGAGCACCTCGGGCGTGCCCAGCCCGTCGAGCGTGGGCACGTCGGCCTTCACGTAGCGCAGCACCATGGCCAGCGTGTTGCGCTGGTTGAACACGTTCACGCGGAAGCGCCCCAGGCCGCCGGCCTGCGTGGCCAGATCGATCTCCAGGTGCTTGTTGAGGTGGTCCTGCTGGTCGGTGGTGAGGATGCTGAACGCCAGCTCCTTGATGAACTCGGCGGTGAGCAGGCTCTTGCCGACGGCCACCATTTCGCCTTCGATGCGCAGCATCGCCGGCGAGCCGCTGGTGAAGTAGATGTCCGAGGCGCTTTTTTCGACCGCCAGCTTGAGGTACGGCAGGATCTTGAGCATGTGCGGTCAGTTCGCCCGGCGTTCGGTGGAGCCGGGCGGGCCGCGGTCGACCTTGCGCCGTTCCATCCCCGCTGCGGCGGCCGCGGCAGCGCCCGGACCTGCGCCCGGCCCGGGGCCCGGCGGCTTTTCCTCTTCCGGCTTCATCTGCATGCGGGTGACGGCTTCGTCGTCCAGCAGGTTCTGGGCGGCGCGGCGCGAATCCAGCTTGATGCGCAGGCGCAGCTCGTTCTGCGAGTCGGCGTTGCGGATCGACTCCTCGTAGCTGATCACGCCGCGCTCGAACAGGTTGAACAGGAACTGGTCGAACGTGATCATGCCCTGCTCGTTGGAGCGGGCCATGATCTCCTTGATGCCGGCCACCTCGCCCTTGAAGATCATGTCGGACACCAGCGGCGTGTTGATCATGATCTCCATGGCCGCCGCGCGGCCGCCGTTCTCGCGCCGCACCAGGCGCTGCGAAATGATCGCGCGCAGGTTCAGCGACAGGTCCATCAGCACCTGCTCGCGCTTTTCCTCGGGGAAGAAATTGATGATGCGGTCGAGCGCCTGGTTGGCGCTGTTGGCATGCAGGGTGGACAGCACCAGGTGTCCGGTCTCGGAGAAGTTGACCGCGTATTCCATGGTCTCGCGGGTGCGGATCTCGCCGATCTGGATCACGTCCGGCGCCTGGCGCAGCGT
Source organism: Nevskia sp. (assembly GCA_016779605.1). Lineage (GTDB taxonomy): Bacteria > Pseudomonadota > Gammaproteobacteria > Nevskiales > Nevskiaceae > Nevskia. The sequence continues at coordinate 8,033 of JADHNH010000069.1, forward strand.
GTTCTTCAGGGCGTTGTCCCACGACATCGTGTCGGCCCCGACCTCGCGCTGGGTGATGATGCAGCCGCGGTGCGGGTGGACGTATTCCACCGGGTCTTCGATGGTGATGATGTGGCCCTTGGAGTTGATGTTCCGGTAGCCCAGCATCGCCGCCAGCGAGGTGCTCTTGCCCGAGCCGGTGGCGCCCACCATCAGCACCAGGCCGCGCTTGGACATGACCACTTCCTTGAGCACTTCCGGCAGCTGCAGCTGCTCGAACGTGGGGATCTCGGTGGTGATGGTGCGCAGCACCGCGCCGACCTGCCCCATCTGCACGAACACGCTGACGCGGAAACGGCCGATGCCGGGGGGGGCGATGGCGAAGTTGGATTCGTTGGTCGCCTCGAACTCCTTGATCTGGCGGTCGCTCATCAGCGCGCGGATCAAAAGCGCGGAGTTCTCGCCGGACAGGGGCTTGTCCATCACCGGAGTGACCTGGCCGTCGAGCTTGATCGCCGGCGGGAAGCCGGCGGTGATGAGCAGGTCCGAAGCCCCCTTCTGCTTCATCAGCGTGAGCAGCTGTTGTACGAGTTTTATTGCCTGTTCGCGATCCATTGAACTCCCCGTTGAGGCTCCCCCAAGCCCGGCCGCACAGCCCTCTAGGCCGCAAAATCCAGCTTGCTTTCGGCGCGCGAGCGCGCCTCGGCGGCGTCGACGACGCCCTTCTTCACCAGATCCTTAAGGCACTGGTCCAGCGTCTGCATGCCGTCCTTGGCACTGGTCTGGATGGTCGAATACAGCTGCGCGATCTTGTTCTCCTTGATCAGCGCGCGCACCGCCGGCGTGGCGGTAAGGATTTCGTGGGCGGCGCAGCGGCCGCCGCCCTTGCGCTTGAGCAGCGTCTGGGCGATGACCGCCCGCAGGCCGGTGGAGAGCATGGCGCGCACCATGTCCTTTTCGCCGCCCGGGAACACGTCGACCACGCGGTCGATGGTCTTGGCCGCCGAGGTGGTGTGCAGGGTACCGAACACCAGGTGGCCGGTTTCCGCCGCGGTGAGCGCCAGGCGGATGGTTTCCAGGTCGCGCATCTCGCCGACTAGGATGGTGTCCGGGTCCTCGCGCAGGGCCGAGCGCAGGGCCTCGGAAAAGCCGAGCGTGTCGCGGTGCACCTCGCGCTGGTTGATCAGGCACTTCTTGGACTGGTGCACGAACTCGATCGGGTCCTCGATGGTGAGGATGTGGCCGTACTCGTGCTCGTTGATGTAATTGATGATGGCGGCCAGGGTGGTCGACTTGCCCGAGCCGGTCGGCCCGGTGACCAGCACCAGCCCGCGCGGGCTGTCGGCGATGTCGCGGAATACCGGCGGGCAGTTCAGGTCCTCCAGCGAAAGCACCTTGGACGGAATCGTCCGGAACACCCCGCCGGCACCGCGCGCCTGGTTGAACGCGTTCACGCGGAAACGCGCCAAGCCAGGGATTTCAAAAGAAAAATCGGTTTCCAGGAATTCGTCGTAGGACTTCCGCTGCTTGTCGTTCATGATGTCGTAAATCAGATCATGAACCTGCTTGTGCTCGAGCGGCGGCAGGTTGATGCGCTTGAGATCGCCATCCACGCGAATCATCGGCTCCACACCCGCGGACAGGTGCAGATCCGAGGCGCCCTGCTTGACGCTGAACGTCAACAACTGTGCGATATCCACGGCGCTACCGCTCCCCTTCTTTTGGAACCACGGACTGTCGAGCACACGCGGCGGGCGCCCGTGCGATCATGGTTACCGAAACCCGCCCCATCGTCGGCCCTGACCCTCGAAATTATCGGCAAACGGCACTCACGGCAAGCCGGACAGTTGAATTGAACCACATTGCTGCCAATCTGGCTGGCGTGCACCGGCGGCTGCAGGCGGCCTGCGCACGCGCAGGCCGTCCGTCGGGCGGCGTGCGGCTGGTCGCGGTGACCAAGGGCTTTGGCGCGGCGGCCGTTGCCGCGGCCGTCGCCGCCGGGCAGCGCGAGTTCGGCGAAAGCTACGTGCAGGAAGCGGTGCCGAAGATGCAGGCGCTCGGCGCCGGGCCGCCGCTGGCCTGGCATTTCATCGGCCCGGTGCAAAGCAACAAGACCCGCGACATCGCCGCCCATTTCCAGTGGGTGCACGGAGTGGACCGCCTGAAGATCGGCGAACGCCTATCGGTCCAGCGGCAAGAGCCGGAGCCGCTGGACGTGTGCGTGCAGGTCAATATCTCGGGCGAGATCAGCAAGTCGGGCTGCACGCCCGCCGACGCACCAGATTTGTGCGCCAAACTGGCGCGCCTGCCCGGCATCCGCCTCCGCGGCCTGATGGCGATCCCCGCGGCGGGCAGCGGCCCGGAGTCCGCGCGGCCGGCATTTCGGCGCATGCGTGCGCTGTTCGAGGCGATCGGCCAAGGCGGCGCGGTGGACCCGCGCCTGTTCGACACGCTGTCGATGGGCATGTCGGCCGATATCGAAGTGGCGATCGAGGAAGGCGCCACCCTGGTGCGCGTGGGAACGGCGATTTTCGGCAGCCGGGAATGAGCGCGTTGGCATCGGGACTCGGGAATGGCGGGTCGTAAAAGCTCTCGTGTTTGTCTAACCAGTGCGAACGCCCCGGCCTTCGAACAAGCTTAAAAGACATAAAATGACCGGGCTTTTTTACGATTCTCGACTGCCGATTCCCCATTCCCGGTTCTAAATAATGTCCCAAGACGCCGCCAAGAAAGCCGCCGCCGAAGCCGCCCTGAAGTACGTCGAGCCGGGCGAGATGCTGGGCGTGGGCACCGGCTCGACGGTGAATTTCTTCATCGAGGCGCTGGCGCGCAGCGGCAAGGAGGTGGCCGCGGCGGTGTCGTCGTCGGAGGCCAGCACCGCGCGCCTGAAGGCGGCCGGCATCCCGGTGGAAGACTTGAACAGCGCCGGCACCCTGTCGATCTACGTCGACGGCGCCGACGAGGCCAACCATCGCCTGCAGCTGATCAAGGGCGGCGGCGGCGCGCTGACGCGCGAAAAGATCGTCGCCGCCGCCAGCCGGCGCTTCGTGTGCATTGCCGACGCCTCCAAGCTGGTGGACGTGCTGGGGCGGTTTCCGCTGCCGGTGGAGGTGATCCCCATGGCGCGCTCCTACGTCGCCCGCGAGCTGGTTCGGCTGGGCGGCATCCCCGAGTTGCGGCGCGGCTTCACCACCGACAACGGCAACCTCATTCTCGACGTCGGCGGCCTGTCGATCGTCGATCCGCCGCGGCTGGAGGCCGAGATCGGCCTGATCGCCGGCGTGGTGACGGTGGGACTGTTCGCGCGGCGCCCGGCCGACGTGCTGCTGCTGGGGGGGCCGGACGGCGTGCGGGAACTCACCGCGGCGCCATGAGCGCGGTTCGGCCGGAACATTGCGCAAATACGGGGCCACGCACCGGCCCTGCGATTTCGCGCCGGACACAGTAGATTTTTCCGCTGCCTTGCCGATAACCCTGCTGATACCCTGAACCCGCCCAGCAGACGGAAGTGGCTGGCAAGGCGGCGGCAGGGATTTCGGGGCGCCGGGTGCCGTGCCATCGCCTCCGGGCGCTTGCGGGCGGCGTGCGGCGCCGGCGGCGTTTACCCCGCTTGGGAATAAGGCATCGATGAAAAATCTGAAGGTCTGGCAAAAGCTGGTGCTCATGGGTGCCGTGTTCATGGCGCCCTTCGCAGTCGTGACCTACAAGATGATTTCCTACATCGACACGCTCGGCGTGGATTTCGCGCGCCAGGAGTTGCGTGGCCTCGACTATTACGGCCCGCTCGCGGCGCTACTCAAGGACCTGCAGCAGCACCGCGCCCTGGCCACCGCCTGGCTCGGCGGCGCACCGGCCTACCATGACCTGCTGCTGGCCAGCGACAACGCCATCGAAGCCGACGTCAAGGCCGTGGACGAGGCGGACCGCCGCCTGGACGCCGACCTGCACGTCGGCCGCAAGTGGGCGGAGCTTGCCGCGGCAACCCGGGACCTGATCGGCAAAACCCCTGCGTCGAGCGCGGAGGACAGCTTCCGGCTGCACTCCAAGGTGATCGCCCAGGCGGTGGACCTGGTGGGCGATGTCGGCGACGCCTCCAAGCTGACGCTGGATCCGGACATCGACACCTACTACCTGATGGAAGTGGTGATCTTCCAGGCGCCCGCGCTCAGCGAATTCGTCGGCCAGGCGGGTACGCCGGGGCCGGAACGCATCGACAACTGGTCGGTGCTCGCCGACTACCAGGCCAGGCAGATCGACGAGTCGCTGGGCAAGGCGTTCGACTTCAACCCGGCGGTCAAAGCCAAGGTGCCCGCCGCCGGTGCCGGCGGCGCCAGCGGCGCCGCCGAGGCGGCGGCCGGCATCGCCCGCCTGGCGGCGGCGCGCAAGGCCGACGCCAAGGCGGCGGACAGCTACGCCGCGGTCAGCCGCGGGCTGGGCCTGATCGCCGGCATGGACGCCGGCGCCGCCGACGCGCTCGGCGGGCTGCTGAACAAGCGCATCGCCAAGCTGCGCCGCGACATGCTGGCCACGCTGGGCTGGGCCGCGATCGGCCTGCTGGTGGTATCGATGATCGGCATCTTCATCATGCGCGACATCACGGTGACGCTGTCCAGGCTGGTCGGCATCGCCAACCGGATCGGCGCCGGCGACCTGGCGGTGGCTTCGGCCTCGGCCGGACGCCGCGACGAATTCGGCGTGCTGGGCCAGGCCTTCGACCGCATGGTGGCCTCGCTCAAGAAGCTGGCCGGCGTGGCCGAGCGGATCGCCGCGGGCGACCTGGCGGTGGCGGTCGAGCCGCAGTCCGGGCACGACGTGATGGGGGCGGCCCTGGCCAACATGGTCGGGCACCTGTCGGCGCTGGTCGGCCAGGTGCAGAAATCCGGCATCCAGGTCAACACCTCGGTCACCGAAATCGCCGCCACCTCCAAGCAGCAGCAGGCCACCGCCAGCGAAATCGCCGCCACCACCACCGAAATCGGCGCCACCGCGCGCGAGATTTCCGCCACCTCCAAGGAGCTGGTGCGCACGATGGGCGAAGTCGCCGCGGTCGCCGACCAGTCCGCGGTCCTCGCCGGCAGCAGCCAGACCGGGCTGACGCAGATGCGCGACACCATGCACAAGGTCATGGAAGCGGCCGGCGCGATCAACGCCAAGCTCGGCGTGCTGAACGAAAAGGCCGGCAACATCAACCAGGTGGTGACCACCATCACCAAGGTCGCCGACCAGACCAACCTGCTGTCGCTCAACGCCGCCATCGAGGCCGAAAAGGCCGGCGAATACGGCCGCGGCTTCTCGGTCGTCGCCACCGAGATCCGCCGGCTGGCGGACCAAACCGCCGTGGCTACTTACGACATCGAGCAGACGGTCAAGGAAATCCAGTCCGCGGTGTCCGCCGGCGTGATGGGCATGGACAAGTTTTCCGAAGAAGTGCGCCGCGGCATGCAGGAGGTGCAGCAGGTCAGCGGCCAGCTATCGCAGATCATCCAGCAGGTGCAGGCCCTGGCGCCGCGCTTCGAGACGGTCAACGAAGGCATGCAGCTGCAGGCCACCAGCGCCGAGCAGATCAGCGAGGCGCTGACCCAGCTGAGCGACGCCGCGCAGCAAACCGTGGAGTCGCTGAGCCAGTCCAGCCAGGCCATCGACGGCCTGAACCAGGTATCCGCCGCGCTGCGCAGCGGCATTTCGCAATTCAGGCTGGAGTCTTGAGGCCGGGCGCGGCACGCCCGAACATCACACCCGGACATGCTTTACCTACTGTTCCAGCTCGGTGCGGATCGCTACGCCATAGCGGCCGGCGAGGTCGTGCGGGTCCTGCCGCTGGTCGAGCTGCGCGCGATCCCGCACGCGCCTGAAGGCGTGGCCGGCATCTTCGACTACGGCGGCCGGCCGGTGCCGGCGCTGGACCTGAGCCGGCTGCTGCTGGGCCGCCCGGCGCAGGCGCGCATGAGCACGCGCATCGTCCTGGTCAGGCAGCCGGACGCCGCCGGCGCCGAACACCTGCTGGGCCTGATCGCCGAGCACGCCACCGACACCGTCCGCCTGGAGCCGGCCGCATTCGCGCCCAGCGGGGTGCGCAGCCAGGCCGCGCCGTACCTGGGCGACGTCAGCACCAGCGGCTCGCGGCTGGTGCAGCGCATCGACCTGCAGCAGCTGCTGCCGGCGGCGGTGCGCGCGGCGCTGTTCGCCGCACCGGTGGCGGCATGATCACGCCCAAGGCCGAGATCGAGCGGCTGCTGCGTGCCGCGATGGGACTGGACCCGGGCTCGATCGGCTGGTCCGCGATCGGCCGCGCCGTGCAGGAGCGCCAGGCCGCGTGCGGACTGCACAGCGAGGTGGAGTACCTGGCGCACCTGCGCGAAGCGCCCGCCGAAATGCAGGAGCTGATCGAATCGGTGGTGGTGCCGGAAACCTGGTTCTTCCGCGACCGCGAAGCGTTTTCCACCCTGGGCGCCAGCCTGCGCAAGGAGCTGCAGCAGGGCAGCGGCCTGCGGCCGGCCCTGCGCCTGCTCAGCCTGCCCTGCTCGACCGGCGAAGAGCCGTATTCGATGGCGATGGCGCTGCTCGACGCCGGCATTCCGGCCGAGCGGTTCCGCATCGACGCGGTCGACATCAGCGCCCGCGCGCTGGAGCAGGCGCAGCGCGCGGTGTATCGCAGGAACTCGTTCCGCGGCGCCGAGCTGGGCTTCCGCGAGCGGCACTTCGAGCCGGCGGACGGCGGCTGGCGGCCGTCCGAGCCGGTGCGGCGCACCGTGCAGTTCCACCAGGGCAACGTGTTCGCGGCGGGCTTCCTGCCGGTGTTCGAGCACTACGACGCCATCTTCTGCCGCAACATGCTGATCTACTTCGACCGCACCGCGCAGCGCGAAGCGATCAGCGTGCTCGAGCGGCGGCTGCGCAAGCAGGGCCTGCTGTTCGTCGCCGCGGCCGAGACCGGCCTGGTCGCCGGCCACGGCTTCACGCCGCTGCGCGCACCGCTGGCGTTCGCGTTCCGCAAGCAGCCACCCGAACCGTCTGCCGCCGCGCCGGCGGCCGCACGGCCGCAGGCACCGCCGCCGGTGCCGCAGCCGCCGGCGTGGATGCCGGCGGCGGAACCCGCGCATGCCGGCCCTCCCGCTGGGGCGCCTGCCACCGGTCCCGAGCGGCCGGCCGAGCCGCCCGCACGCGGCATCGAGGCAGCGCTGCGCCTGGCCGACCAGGGCCGGTTGGCCGAGGCCGCGGAGATCTGCCAGGCGCACCTGCGCCAGCACGGCCCCAGCGCGCCGGCGCTGTACCTGATGGGCCTGGTGCGCGACGCCGCGGGCGACCTGCAGGAAGCGGCGCGCTACTATCGCCAGACGCTGTACCTGGAACCTACGCACCCGGAGACGCTGGTGCACCTGGCACTGCTGCTGGACAAGCAGGGCGACCGCGCCGGCGCCGAGCTGCTGCGCAACCGCGCCAGACGGCGGCAACGTGCCTCCGGCGGCTGACATCGAAACCGCCGATGCTCCGGCGGCCCACGACCGGTCGATCGACGACTGCTGGAACCGCATCGGCGTGCGCGGCGACGGCAGCTGCGCGCAGCTTGCCTGCCACATCCACTGCCGCAACTGCGAGGTCTACTCGGCGGCCGCGGCACAGCTGCGCAACGGCGGGCTGCCGCCCGGCCAGCTGGCGGAGTGGACCGGGCTGGTGTCGCGCGGCACGCAGGCGCAGGCGCAGCGCAGCGGCTCGGCGCTGATCTTCCGCATCGGCGCCGAGTGGCTGGCGCTGCCGACGGTGCTGTTCGAGGAGATCGGCGCGCAGCGCCCGATTCACTCGCTGCCGCACCGGCACAACGGTGCGGTGCTGGGCGTGGCCAATATCCGCGGCGAGCTGATCGTGTGCATTTCCCTGCGCCATATCCTGGGCGTGGAGGATTCCGGCCCGCCGCCTGCCGCCGGCGCGCACGCGCCGTTCGGCCGCATGCTGGTGGTGCAGCGGCACGGTCACCGCGCGGTGTTCCCGGCCGACGAGGTGCACGGCATCGAGCGTTACGACCCGCGCGAGCTGAGCGAAATACCCTCGACGCTGTCCAAGGGCACGGCGGCCTATTCCAGGGCCCTGCTGAGTTGGCGCGACAAGAGCGTCGGCCTGCTCGACGAGGCCCTGCTGTTCCAGACCCTCAACCGGAGCCTCGCATTAGCGACCGCGACCTGAGCCAGTTCTCCATGCTGGACCTGTTCCGCCTGGAGGCGGAGACGCAGTGCCAGGTGCTCACCGCCGGCCTGCTGGAGCTGGAGCGGCAGCCCGCGGCCGCCGACCAGCTCGAGGCTTGCATGCGCGCGGCGCATTCGATCAAGGGCGCGGCGCGGATCGTCGGCGTCGACGCCGGCGTGCGCGTGGCGCACGCGATGGAGGACTGTTTCGTCGCCGCGCAGCGCGGCACCGTGCGGCTGCACCGCGACCGTGTCGACCTGCTGCTGCGCGGCGTGGACCTGCTCGGCCGCATCGCCAACACGCCGGAGACCGAGCTCGGCACCTGGGCCGCCAACGGCCGCCAGCAGGTCGACGACCTGCTCGGCCAGCTGGCGTCTGCGCTTGCCGCCGGCGACCCGCCCGCGCCGGCCGCGGCACCGGCGCCCGAGGCTGCGCCGGCGCAAGCCGCCGCCGAAGCGCGGCCGGCGGCCGCCGAGGCCGAGGTGTCGGACCGCGTGCTGCGCGTCACCGCCGACAACCTCAACCGCCTGCTTGGCCTGGCCGGCGAATCGATGGTGGAATCGCGCTGGCTCAAGCCCTTCGCCGAGTCGCTGATCGGTCTGAAGCGGCTGCATTACAACCTCGGCAAGACGCTCGACGAGCTGCGCGACGCGGTGCCGCAGGGCGCGCTCGGCGAGCGCGCCCGCACCGCGCTGGCCGATGCGCAGAACGGCGTGCTCGAATGCCACCGCCAGCTGGCCCAGCGCCTGGCCCAGCTCGAAGCGTTCGACGGCCGCTCCACCAACCTGGCCAACCGCCTGTACGGCGAGGCCCTGGCCTGCCGCATGCGCCCGTTCGCCGACGGCATCCCGCACTTCCCGCGGATGGTGCGCGACCTCGGCAACGCGCTGGGCAAGCAGGTGCGGCTGACGGTGGTCGGCGAGACCACGCCGGTGGACCGCGACATCCTGGAAAAGCTCGACGCGCCGCTCGGACACCTGTTCCGCAACGCCGTCGACCACGGCATCGAATCGCTCGAACGGCGCCGCGCCGCCGGCAAGCCCGCCGAGGGCACCATCACCCTGGAAGCGCGGCACAGCGCCGGCATGCTGCTGATCGTGATTTCCGACGACGGCAGCGGCATCGACCTGGAGCGCCTGCGCGCCAAGGTGGTGGAGCGCGGCCTGACCAGCCCGGAGATCGCCGCGCGCCTGAGCGAAGCCGAGCTGCTCGAGTTCCTGTTCCTGCCCGGCTTTTCGATGAAGGAGACCATCACCGACATCTCCGGCCGCGGCGTCGGCCTGGACGTGGTGCAGGACATGATCCGGCGCGTGCGCGGCACCGTGCGCGTCAGCACGCGCGCCGGCGCCGGCGTGCGCTTCGCGCTGGAGCTGCCGCTGTCGCTGTCGGTGGTGCGGGCGCTGCTGGTCGAGGTCGGCGGCGAGCCTTACGCATTTCCCCTGGCCTACATCCTGCGCACGCTCAGGATCAGGCGCAGCCAGCTCGAGACGCTCGAAGGCCGCCAGCATTTCGCGCTCGACGGCCGCCGCGTCGGCCTGGTGTCGGCGCGCCAGCTGCTGCAGGGGATGGGCGAAGAACTGAACGGCGACGAACTGCCTGTAGTCGTGGTGGCCGGGCATGGCAGCGCCTACGGGCTGGTGGTGGACCGCCTGCTGGGCCAGCACGAGCTGGTGGTGCATCCGCTGGACGAACGCCTGGGCAAGATCGAGGGCATCGCCGCCGGCGCGCTGACCGCCGACGGCGCGCCGGTGCTGATCGTCGACATCGAGGACCTGATCAACTCGGTCGACAAGCTGGTCGCCGCCGGGCGCCTGGGCAGGCTTCGCAGCGGCGCCGCCGCGGGCGCGGCGCGGGCCGGCAAGCGCGTGCTGGTGGTGGACGACTCGCTGACCGTGCGCGAAGTGCAGCGCAAGCTGCTGGCGCGCAACGGCTATGAAGTGGAAGTGGCGGTCGACGGCATCGACGGCTGGAACGCGGTGCGCACCGGCGCGTTCGACCTGGTGGTGACCGACATCGACATGCCGCGCATGGACGGCATCGAGCTGGTGCGGCTGATCCGCGCCGACATCGACCTGAAGTCGCTGCCGGTGATGATCGTCAGCTACAAGGATCGCGAGGAGGACCGGCGCCGCGGGCTGGAAGCGGGCGCCGACTATTACCTGACCAAGGGCAGCTTCCACGACGAGACGCTGCTGGAAGCGGTGATGGACCTGATCGGCGAAGCGCAGGCCCCGGCATGAGGACGCGCATCGGCCGCACACGGACGAGCTGGGCCGCATGAGGACGTGCACATGAGAATCGGAATCGTCAACGACCTGCCGATGGCGGTGGAAGCCTTGCGGCGCGCGGTCGCCGCCAATCCGGGCAACCAGGTGGTCTGGGTCGCCCACGACGGCGCCGAGGCGGTGGAGCTGTGCGCGCGGCGCACGCCCGACCTGGTGCTGATGGACCTGATCATGCCCGGCATGGACGGCGTGGAGGCGACGCGCCGGATCATGGCGGCGACGCCCTGCGCCATCCTCATCGTCACCGCCAGCGTCGGCGCCAACACCTCGCGGGTGTACGAAGCGATGGGCTGGGGCGCGCTGGACGCGGTGGATACGCCGACGCTCGGCCGCGGCGACCCGCGCGAAACCGCCGCGCCGCTGCTGCGCAAGATCGTCACCATCGGCAAGCTGATCGGCGTGGGCGGCACCCAGGTCGAGGCCGGCGACGCCTCCGCCGCGCCGGCGCCCGACGCGCGCCAGCAGTGGCTGGTCGCCATCGGCGCATCGGCCGGCGGCCCGGCGGCGGCGGCGCAGGTGCTGGCAGGGCTGCCGGCGGATTTCCCGGCTGCCGTGGCGATCGTCCAGCACGTCGACGAGAAGTTCGCCGCCGGCATGGCGCAGTGGCTCGGCGAGCAAAGCCGCCTGCCGGTGCGGGTGGCATGCGAAGGCGATGCGCCGGTGCCCGGCACGGTCCTGCTCGCCGGCACCGCCGACCACCTGTGCCTGAAAAGCGCCGAGCGCTTCGGCTACGTGGCCGAGCCCAGGGAAAGCCTGTACCGGCCGTCGGTCGACGTGTTCTTCCACAGCGTCGGCCGCCGCTGGCCCGGCCGCGCGATCGGCGTGCTGCTGACCGGCATGGGCCGCGACGGCGCCGCCGGCCTGAAGGCGCTGCGCGAGAAGGGCCACTTCACGCTCGCGCAGGACCGCGCCACCTGCGCGGTGTACGGCATGCCCAAAGCCGCGGTCGAAATGGCAGCGGCGGTCGAAGTGCTGCCGCTGGGCCGCATCGCGCAACGACTGGTTTCGAAGATATCCGGCAGCATCATCGATGGAGGCACGAGTTAAATGGCCAATCCCGCTTCGCATGCTCCCCCGGGCGTGCCGACCGCTCCTCCCACGGGTTATGGCGTCATGGTGCTGCTGGTCGACGACCAGGCCATGGTCGGCGAGGCGGTGCGCCGCGCACTGGCGCCGCAGCCTGAAATCGACTTCCACTATTGCAGCGATCCCACCCGTGCGATCCAGATCGCCGAACAGATCCATCCCACCGTGATCCTGCAGGACCTGATCATGCCGGGGGTGGACGGCCTGACCCTGGTCAGGCAGTTCCGCGCCAACCCGGCCACCCGCGACATCCCGATCATCGTGCTGTCCACCAAGGAGGAGCCGCAGGTCAAGAGCGAGGCCTTCGCCGTGGGCGCCAACGATTACCTGGTCAAGCTGCCGGACAACATCGAGCTGCTGGCGCGCATCCGCCACCACTCGCGCTCCTACGTCAACCAGCTGCAGCGCGACGAGGCCTACCGCGCCTTGCGCGAAAGCCAGCAGCAGCTGCTGGAAAAGAACCTCGAGCTGCAGCGCCTGACCAGCCTGGACGGCCTTACCGGCCTGTCCAACCGGCGCTATTTCAACGAGTACATGTCGGTGGAATGGAACCGCGCGATGCGCGAGCGCGCGCACATGTCGGCCATCATGATGGACGTCGACGATTTCAAGCGCTACAACGACACCTACGGACACCTTGCGGGAGACGAGGTGCTGAAGAAAGTCGCCGATGCCATCCGCGGTTGCCTGGAGCGCCCGACGGACCTCGCCACGCGCTTCGGCGGCGAGGAATTCATCGTCGTGCTGCCTTCCACCCCGGTGGACGGCGCCCGCTTCATCGGCGAGAAGCTGCGCAACAACGTGGCGGACCTCGGCATCCCGCACAGCGGCGCCACCGCCGCCGGCCACGTCACCGTAAGCGTCGGCGTGGCCTGCACGGTGCCGCAGCGGCGGCAGCTGTCGCTCACCCTGATCGACGCCGCCGATGCCGCGCTGTACGACGCCAAGCGCAGCGGCAAGAACCGCGTGGTCGCGCGCGAAATGGCGGCGCCGCCGCCCGAGCAGCCCGAGACCTGCTGAGCCGCCGCATGCCCCGCCGGGTCTGACCCGGCGGGGAACGGCTCAGTGCACCTTGCGCGACTTGCCCGAACGCCGCTCGGCGTCGCGTTGCGGCCGCGCCTGCCAGCCGCGCGCCGGGCCGCCGCCGCGGCCCGGCAGCTGCGGCCGCGCGGGCGGGCGCTTGGCGTGGT
>JADHNH010000070.1 GCA_016779605.1 Nevskia sp.
CGAATACCCCGGAACGAGCGGGTTGGCGACAACATTCCTATGTCATAATCCGCCGCCTTTCAAGCCTGACGAACCGCAATGGTCGAACAAATCCTGGATTTCCTGATTCCCGCGGCCTACGCCCAGCAGGGCGGGCCCGGCCCCGGGCAGCCGGCCTGGCTGCCGCTGATCTGGCTGGCTTTCATTCCCGCCATCTTCTTCCTGATGATCCGCCCGCAGATGAAGCGGAACAAGGAACTCAAGCAGATGTCGGAAAACCTGGCCAAGGGCGACGAGATCGTCACCGGCGGCGGCCTGGCCGGGCGCATCACCGGCATCGGCGAGGTCTACCTGACGGTGGAGATCGCCGACGGCGTGCAGGTCAAGGTGCAGAAATCCGCGGTCGGCAGCGTGCTGCCCAAGGGCACGCTGAAGAGCCTGTAGACCCGCCGCCCGCCGCCGCGGCCACGCCCGCCGCCGCCGCGCGCGGCGCAGCGCCGCCCCACCGCACTCCCGACAAGACCCGCCGATGCATCAGTACCCCTTCTGGAAGACGCTGACCCTGATCGTGGTCTCGCTGGTCGGTGCGCTGTACGCCCTGCCCAACCTCTACGGCGAAGACCCGGCGGTGCAGGTCAGCACGGTCAGCGGCGATCCGCTGCCGGCCGACTTCGGCACCCAGGTGGCCGCCGCGCTGGCCGCCGAAAAGATCGTGCCGGTGGCCTCCAAGCTGCAGGACCGCGAGTGGGTGGTGCGGCTGCCGACCACCGAAACCCAGCTGCGCGCGCACGACGTGCTGCAGCAGCAGCTCGGCAACGGCTACATCATCGCGCTCAACCTGGCCACCAAGACCCCGGCCTGGCTCGAGGCGATCGGCGCCAAGCCGATGCCGCTGGGCCTGGACCTGCGCGGCGGCGTGCACTTCCTGCTGCAGGTCGACATCGGCGATGCCCGCAAGGCCGCGGTGCAGCGCTACCTGAACGACCTGCCGGTGTTCCTGCGCAAGCAGAACATCCATTACGCCGGCCGCCGCGCCGACGGCGACGCCGTGCTGCTGGAGTTTCCCGACAGCGAAAAGCGCGATGCCGCGCGCGACGCCATCGCCAAGGAATACCGCGAGCTGGACCTGTCCGTGGCTGGCGCGGCGGACCACCCGACCCTGCAGGCGCGGCTGTCGGACGCCGAGGCGCGCCGCATCGTCGACTCCGCCGTGCAGCAGAACCTGATCACCCTGCGCAACCGCGTCAACCAGCTCGGCGTGGCCGAGCCGATCGTGCAGCGCCAGGGCCAGGACCGCATCCTGGTGCAGCTCCCCGGCGTGCAGGACCCGACCCACGTGAAAGAGCTGCTCGGCGCCACCGCGACGCTGGAGTACCGCGCCGTGGACGAGTCGCCGGGCGCCGCCGAGGCCGCCGCCTCCAGCGGCATCGTGCCGCCGGACGACGACCTGTTCTACGACCGCCGCAGCCACCGGCCGGTGCTGCTCAAGCGCGACATCATCGCCAGCGGCCCCGAGCTGACCAGCGCCACGCCCGGCTTCGACCAGCAGAGCGGCACGCCGGAGGTGCAGGTCACCCTGGACAGCACCGCCGGCAACCGCATGTACGACTTCACCACCAAGAATGTCGGCCACCTGATGGCGGTGCTGTACAAGGAAACCCAGGTCACCACCACCTACGAGAACGGCGCGCCGGTGCGCAAGCGCCAGGACGTCGCCGACGTTATCTCGGTGGCCACCATCCAGGGCGTGTTCGGGCGCAACTTCCGCACCACCGGCCTGACCAACAAGGAAGCCCACGACCTGTCCGAACTGCTCAAGGCCGGCGCCCTGGCCGCGCCGGTGGACATCGTCGAGGAGCGCACCGTCGGCCCCAGCCTGGGCGCCGACAACATCCACAAGGGCACCGTCGCCGCGGTCACCGGCTTCGCCCTGGTGGTGAGCTTCATGGGACTGTACTACTCGGTGTTCGGCCTGTTCGCCGACGTGGCGCTGCTGCTCAACGTGGTGCTGATCGTCGCCGCGCTGTCGCTGTTCCAGGCCACGCTGACCATGCCCGGCATCGCCGGCATCGTGCTGACCCTGGGCATGGCGGTGGATGCCAACGTGCTGATCAACGAGCGCATCCGCGAGGAGCTGCGCGGCGGCCTGTCGCCGCATGCGGCCATGGTGGCCGGCTACGAGCGCGCGTTCCTGACCATCGCCGACTCCAACGTGACCACGCTGATCGCCGCCTTCGTGCTGTTCCTGCTCGGCGCCGGCTCGATCAAAGGGTTTGCGGTGACCCTGGCCATCGGCATCGCCAGCTCGATGTTCACCGCCATCATCGGCACCCGCACGCTGGCGCATTACGCGTTCCGCGGGCGCAAGCTCAAGGACTTGCCGGTATGAACGAGAGGCGAGAGGCGAGAGGGGAGAGGCGTAAAAGCCCAAATCCGGCGCGCGCGCTCGCTCCCGGCCGTCGCCGTTGCGCCTCCCGTCTCCCGCCTCCCGCCTCCCGAGGTGCCGCATGAGAGTGTTTTCGCGCGTTCCGAATTTCAACTTCATGGCGCAGCGCAAGGCGGCGCTGGGACTGTCGATCGCGCTGTCGCTGTGCGCGCTGACCCTGCTGGCGGTGCGCGGGCTCAATTTCGGCATCGACTTCAAGGGCGGCGTGCTGGTGGAGGTGACCTACCCGCAGGCCGCGCCGCTCGACGAAGTGCGCGGCGCCCTGGGCAAGGCCGGCTATGCCGACGCGCCGGTGCAGTATTTCGGCTCCACCTCCGACGTGCTGATCCGCCTGCAGCCGGACCCGAGCGCGAGCTCGGCCAACATCAGCACGAAGATGCTGGAGGCGCTGGACGCGGCGCAGACCCACGTGCAGGTCAAGCGCGTGGAGTTCGTCGGCCCGCAGGTGGGCAAGGAACTGTCGGAGGACGGGCTCACCGCCATGCTGGTGGCCTTCGCCGGCATCTTCGCCTACGTCTGGTTCCGCTTCGAGTGGAAGTTCTCGGTCGGCTCCATCGCCGCGCTGGTGCACGACGCCATCATGACGCTGGGCGTGCTGTCGCTGATCCAGGAGGAGTTCGACCTGACCGTGCTGGCCGGCGTGCTGGCCATGCTCGGCTACTCCAACAACGAGACGATCGTGATCTTCGACCGCGTGCGCGAGAACATCGTCAACCTGCGCAAGCGCGACGTGCAGGAGATCATCAACCTGTCGATCAACCAGACCTTGATGCGCTCGATCATCACCCACTTCACCGTGCTGATGGTGCTGTCGGCGCTGTTCTTCTTCGGCGGCCGCAGCGTGCACGGCTTCGCCGTGGCGATGATGGTGGGCGTGGTGGTGGCCACCTATTCCTCGATCTACATTTCCAGCGGCGTCACCGTGCTGCTGAAGATCAAGCGCGAAGACCTGCTGCCGCCGGACGACGACGCCCTGGTCAAGGGCCGCAGCAAGGACGGCGCGGTGGTCTGAAGCGAAGCAGCGGCAGGGCGGGCCGTGCCCGCCGATTCCGCTGCGCATGGATGGCGGGCGCGGCCCGCCCTACCGCCGTCCGGCAACGGCAGCAGTATCCTGCGAGGACTTCAGGTCTTGCGCGTGGTGCCGCCGAGGATCAGCACGCCGCCGATGGCGATGGCGGCCAGGCTCATCCATTGCGGCACGCCGCGCGTCTCTTCCTCGCTGGCCGAAAGGTTGCCGACCCGGGCCACTTCCTTTTCCTGCGTGAAATGCAGGCTGCCGTTGTAGGCGGCGAAGCCGCAGATCGCGATCAGGATTCCCGCGATGATCAGTCCCAGGCGCATGGTGGGCCTCCTCTTCCTTGATGGGCCGTGGTCCGCACAGGGCCGGTCCCGGTTGGTCCTGGCGGCACCGGCCTGGCGCACCTGAAAATGCAGATTGCCGCAGCCGGCGGAAAGTTCCGGCGGGCAGGGGCATGAACTTCCCGCCGATGCGCTCGCGGCGGCGCCGCCAGAGCGATTTTCGTTTAGTTGCAGACATGTTTGATTTGTCATTCTCAGCGCAGCGAAGAATCTGGCCAGATCCTTCGCTGCGCGAAGTAATGACGAACATGTATGCATTTGAATCGAAAATGCCCTAGCCGCGCTCTTTCAGCTCACCGGCGGCGGCGCATCCCGCGCCGCCAGCGCCAGCACCTCGGCGAGCAGCGGATGCAGCTTGGGATTGGCGGCCAGAACGTGCCCGGTCTTCAGCGGTTCGCCGGCGCCGTAGACCTCGCTGACCATGCCGCCGGCTTCCTGCACCAGCACCAGTCCGGCGGCCACGTCCCAGGGCTTCAGGCCCAGTTCCCAGAAGCCGTCCAGGCGGCCGGCGGCGACGTAGGCCAGGTCCAGCGCCGCCGAGCCGGCGCGGCGGATGCCGGCGGTCTGGGAGACGATGCTGCGCAGCATCGGCACGTAGGCGTCCAGGTTGGTCGAGCGGATCGGCACACCGGTGCCGATCAGGGCGGCGTCCAGCTCGCGCGTGCCGCTGACGCGGATGCGGCGGTTGTTGAGCGTGGCGCCGCTGCCGCGGCTGGCGCAGTAGAGGTCCTGCGTGCACGGCGCGTAGATGATGCCGTGCTCGAGCCGGCCCCTGACCTGCACGCCGATCGACACGGCGAAATGCGGCAGGGTGTGGAGGAAGTTGGTGGTGCCGTCGAGCGGATCGACGATCCACAGCACCTCGCTGTCGGCGCCCGCCACCTCGTCGCTGCCGCCCTCCTCGCCGAGCACGGCGTGCTGCGGGTAGGCCTTGCGGATGATCTTGATGATCTCGCTCTCGGCGCCGCGGTCGATCTGGGTGACGAAATCGTTGCGGCCCTTGCGCTCGATCTTGAGCTGATCGATGCGGTCCAGGTTGCGCATAATGAAGTTGCCGGCGGAGCGGGCGGCCGAAACGCCGATGTTGACCAGGGGATGCATAAAAGCGGTTTCCAGTTTCCAGTTGCCGGTTTCCAGTGAAGGCAGATTCCGGTCCCGCCGGCCGCAGCGCGTATCGGCGCTTGTGCCCGCTTTTACTGGAAACTGGAAACTGGAAACTGGAAACTGCGTTACATGACCCTATTATCCCGCATCCGCGTCGTCCTCGTCGGCACCCAGCATCCCGGCAACATCGGCGCCGCCGCGCGGGCGATGAAAACCATGGGCCTGCGCGAGCTGGCGCTGGTGGCGCCGGCCGCGTTTCCGGACCCGCGCGCCGAGGCGATGGCGGTGGGGGCGGCGGACCTGCTGGCGCAGGCGCGCGTTTGCGCCAGCCTGGACGAGGCGCTCGCCGACTGCGCCTTCGTCGCCGCCACCACCGCGCGCCCGCGGCACATTTCCGCGCTCAGCTACACCCCGCGCGACTGGGCGCAGCGCCTGGCCACGGGCGACAACGCCGGCCGCATCGCGCTGCTGTTCGGGCGCGAGCGCACCGGCCTGACCAACCAGGAGATCGAGCGCGCGCAGGAGCTGGTGGCGATTCCCACCGCGCAGGACTACACCTCGCTCAACCTCGCCGCCGCCGTGCAGATCGTCGGCTACGAGCTGCTGCTGGCCGCCGGCGCCTCGGCGCAGGAGCTGCCGGCGCACGAGCCGGTGGGCCACGCCGACCTGGAGCGCTTCTACGTGCACCTGGAGCAGGTGCTGATCCGCACCCGCTTCCTGGACCCCGCCAACCCGCGCCTGCTGATGCGGCGGCTGCGCCGCCTGTTCGGCCGCGCGGCGCCGGACGCCAACGAAATGAACATCCTGCGCGGCATCCTGACCTCGGTCACCGACGCGCTGGCGCGCGAGCGCGGCGCCGGCGGCGCCTGAGGCGGCGGCACCGCCGGCGCTGCCATCAACTTGAGGCGGGCGGAATTCGGGCGCAGAATATGGATATTCCGGGGATATTCCGCCGCGGCAGTGGGCGGGACCCCATGTCGACGTTGGCGAGTCGACAAGTTTTCGAGCAGGGCTGAACGTGATGCGCAGCCAGTGGATGACGCAGACGACGCGAATTACCGGACCGGCCGCCGCCGGCCGGTGTTGTTGTCGTTCGCGCCAATTCCGCCATCCCGTCCAGGAGCCTGCCCGTCATGGATTCGCCGCACAGTTTTTCAGTTAACAACGCATCCCACGCCACATCCGTTTCGGCCCGCCTCAGCGTCGAAGCCGATTTCGATCCGCAGCTGCCCGCGCGCGTCCTTGGCCGCTTTGCCGAGCAGGGCCGACTTCCAGCCAGCTTTTCCGCCCGCCAGTGCGCCGGCAATACGCTGTTCGTGGAGCTGGAGTTCGCCTGCGAGCCGGATGCCGCGCGCCTGCTGTCGCGCCGGCTGGCCGGCGTGCCGAGCGTGCGCACCGTCGAGCTGACCTTGCGCCACCGCTGTCCGCCGCGCACCGCCGCAGCCGCTCCGGCAGCCCTGGCCGCCACCTGATTCCACTATCGAGAGCCCGCACCGCCATGTTCCCACGCATCCGCGAAGACATCCGCTCGATTTTCGACCGCGACCCGGCGGCCCGCACCACCTGGGAAGTGCTCACCTGCTACCCCGGCCTGCACGCCATCTGGGGCTACCGCATCAGCCACTGGCTGTGGGGCCAAGGCTTCAAGTGGCTGGCGCGGCTCAACTCGCACATCGCGCGCTGGCTCACCGGCATCGAGATCCACCCCGGCGCGCGCATCGGCCGCCGCCTGTTCATCGACCACGGCATGGGCGTGGTGATCGGCGAAACCGCCGAGATCGGCGACGACTGCACGCTCTACCACGGCGTCACCCTGGGCGGCGTCACCTGGAACAAAGGCAAGCGCCACCCGACGCTGGGCAACAACGTCGTGGTCGGCGCCGGCGCCAAGGTGCTGGGCCCGTTCACGGTGGGCGACGGCGCGCGCGTCGGCTCCAACTCGGTGGTGGTCAAGGAAGTGCCGCCGGGCGCCACCGTGGTCGGCATCCCCGCGCGCGTGGTGCACGAAGCCGCCGCGCCCTCGGCCAAGGTGGTGGCGATCGCGCGCAGCCTCGGCTTCGACGCCTACGGCCTGTCGCGCGACATGCCCGACCCGGTGGCCAACGCCATCGGCGCCATGCTCGAGCATATCCACCAGCAGGACGAGCGCCTGGTGCAGGTGTGCCGCCTGCTGCACCAGATGGACTCGCGCATGCCGGAGCTGCAGCTGGCCAAGCTCGACCTGCCGGACTTCTGCGGCGGGGCCGAAGCTCCGCCCGCGCCAGGGGCGGACAGCCTGGCCGCGGCCGAACCGAAGAAGCGCGCCGCCGGCTAAGCGCGGAATCCGGGCGCCCGATGCCGATCTACTTCGACCATAACGCCACCACGCCGCTGGAGCCGCGCGTGCTGGAGGCGATGCAGCCGTACCTGACCGGGCCTTACGGCAACCCCTCCAGCGTGCACCGCTACGGCCGCGCCGCGCGCGACGCGGTCGAGGCGGCGCGCGCCCAGGTGGCCGCGCTGGCCGGCGCCCAGGCCGGCGAGGTGGTGTGGACCTCCGGCGGCACCGAGTCGAACAACCTGGCGCTGAAGGGCGCCACCGCGGCGGCGGCGGCGACGCGGGTGCTGTACGGCGCCACCGAGCATCCGTCCGTGCTGGAGAGCGCCGAGTCGCTGGCGGCGCGGGGCTGGCAGGTGGAGACGATCGCCGTCGGCGCCGACGGGCTGGTCGACTGGCCGGCCTTCGCCGCCCAGCTGGCGCGGGCGCCGCTGTGCATCGCCGCGCTGATGGCGGCGAACAACGAAACCGGCGTGATCCAGGACGTCGCCCGCGCGGGCGCGCTGGTGCACGGCGCCGGCGCGCTGCTGCTGTCGGACGCGGTGCAGGCCGCCGGCAAGATTCCGCTGGACTTCGCCGCCAGCGGCGCCGACCTGATGAGCCTGTCGGCGCACAAGCTGTACGGGCCCAAGGGCGTCGGCGCGCTGCTGGTCAAGGCCGGCGTGGAGCTGGTGCCCCTGCTGCACGGCGGCGGCCAGGAGCACGGGCTGCGCGGCGGCACCGAGAACGTGGCGGCCATCGTCGGCTTCGGCGCCGCCGCCGAGCTGGCGCAGCAGGAGCTCGAAGCGCGCGCCGAAACGCTGCTGGCGCTGCGCCGGCGCCTCGAAGCGGGGCTGGCGGCGCTGCCCGGTGCCGCCATTTTCGCCCGCGACGCGGCGCGCCTGCCCAATACCGTGCAGTTCGGCCTGCGCGGCTGGGAAGGCGAGGCCCTGCTGATGGCGCTGGACCGCCGCGGCATCGCCGTCTCCAGCGGCTCGGCCTGTTCCAGCGGCAAGGGCCAGCCCAGCCACGTACTGCTCGGCATGGGCCTGCCGCGCGACGTCGCCTTCGGCGCCATCCGCGTCAGCCTGGGCAAGGACAACACCGCCGCCGAAGTCGACCGCTTCCTGGCCGTGCTGGGCGAGCTGCGGCTGGCCGCGGCGGCCTGAAGCATCCCGCCCGCGGGGTGCGGCTCCGGTTATTCTTGGCGGCACCGCAAACCCGACCGCGGCCGTTGCGCGGGAAGCCCGCTGCCCGACATGCCTGAAGTGCCCAAGGTGATCTACCTCGATTACGCGGCCACCACGCCGGTCGATCCGCGGGTGCTGGAGGCGATGCTGCCGTTCCTGCAGGCGCAGGGCGAGTTCGCCAATGCTTCGTCCTGGCACCGGCCCGGCTTCAAGGCGCGCGCGGCGGTGGAGGCGGCGCGCGCCCAGGTCGCGGCGCTGGTCGGCGCCGAGGCCGGCGAGATCGTCTGGACCTCGGGCGCCACCGAGTCCAACAACCTGGCGATCAAGGGCGCCATCGAATTCAACGCCACCGGCCGCGCGCATATCGTCACCGCCCGCACCGAGCACAAGTGCGTGGTCGACACCTGCCGGTACCTGGAGACGCGCGGCGTCGGCGTGAGCTTCCTCAAGCCCGCGGCCAACGGCATCGTCAGCCCGGAGCAGGTGCTCGAGGCGCTGACGCCGGACACGCTGCTGGTCAGCCTGATGTGGGTCAACAACGAAACCGGCGTGGTACAGGACATCGCGCGGCTGGCGCCGCTACTGCGCGAGCGCGGCGTGCTGTTCCACGTCGACGCCGCGCAGGCCGCCGGCAAGCTGCCGATCGACCTGCGGCGCGTGCCGGTGGACCTGCTGTCGCTGTCGGCGCACAAGCTGTACGGGCCCAAGGGCGCCGGCGCGCTCTACGTCCGCCGCAAGCCGCGCGCGCGGCTGGCGCCGCAGATGCACGGCGGCGGCCACGAGTGGGGCATGCGCTCCGGCACGCTGGCCACCCACCAGCTCGCCGGCATGGGCGCGGCGTTCGAGCTCGCCGCGCGGCGGCTGGAGGGCGACGCGGCGGCCGTTGCCGGCCTGCGCGACCGGCTGTGGCAGCGCCTGCGCGAGCTGCCCCGCATCCACCGCAACGGCGATCCGGCGGCCTGCGCCCCGCACGTGCTCAATATCAGCTTCGAGGGCGTGGAAGGCGAGTCGCTGCGCGCGGCGCTGCCGGGCCTGGCCGTGTCCAGCGGTTCGGCCTGTTCTTCGGCCACCCAGGAGCCCTCCTACGTGCTGCGCGCGCTGGGCCGCAGCGACGACCTGGCGAATGCCAGCCTGCGCTTCTCGCTGGGCCGCGGCACCACCGCCGCAGAAGTCGACCAGGCGGCGGCGATGGTGATGGAGAAAGTCCGCTGGCTGCGCAGCCTGTCGCCGCTGGAAGCCTGGGAGGTCTAGGGTCCGCAAATGAACGCCAATAAACGCGAATTTTCCACCATTGCCGTCTGGCGGTTGCCGTTTTCATTTGCGTTTATTCGCGTTCATTGGCGGACCGTTTTCGCCTTTGACGCAACTCGCTCCCGCGCCGGGCTGCGCCAGGGTGCTTGCTGATGGCGCAGCCTTCCACCGACGCCAACCCGTTCGGCTATTCGGAGGCGGTCTGGCGGCTGTTCAACCAGGCGCCGCGCGCCGGCGCGTTCGCGCCCGGCACCGCCGGCGTGGTGGCGGGCACCGCGCAGAGCAACGCCGCCCATGCGGTGCTGCGCATCGAGCTGCAGCTTGCCGGCGGGCGGGTGGCCGACAGCCGCTTTCGTGCCTACGGCTGCCCGACGACCATCGCCGTGGGCGCCTGGCTGGCCGGCTGGAGCCTGGGCCGGACGGTGGCCGAGCTGCGCGCTCTGGGCGCCGCGGACCTGCGCGCGGCGCTTGAATTTTCCGACGATCGCGCCCACTGTGGCCTATTGGGCGAGGATGCATTGCGCAACGCCCTGGAGAAACTGCAACGATGAGTGTCGAATTGACCGAAACCGCGGCACGCCGCGTGCTGGCACAACTGGCCCGGCGCGGCAAGGGCCTGGGTTTGCGCGTGGGCGTGAAGAAATCCGGTTGCTCCGGTTATGCCTACACCCTGGACTACGCCGACGAAGCCGGCGCCGACGACGCCGTGTTCAGCTCGCACGGCGCCAGCGTGGTGGTGCGGCGCGACGACCTGGCAATGCTCGACGGCCTGACCGTGGATTTCCAGCGCGACGGGCTCAATGAAGCCTTCAAGTTCCGCAACCCGAACGTCAAGGCCGAGTGCGGCTGCGGGGAAAGCTTCGCGGTCTGAATCAGCGCCCGCCGCACGGCTGTGCGGGGACGCCCGGCGCCGCCCAAATCGGTGCAAGCCCAAATCGGTGCACGGTGTCCCGATCGGGAGCCCAGTGCTGCGGAACGCGGCATGCGCAGGCGCGCTTCGCTTTCCGGGCAGCGCGGGCTAAAATCACCTGTTTTTACGGTAAGTTGCGTCCGCGGCAGGCCGGCACAGGGCGGGCCGCGGCATTCGCATGGTTGCTCGGCCTTATTGTTTTCACATTCAAAACACGTATACGGAATCCATCATGGCGGTTGAACGCACCCTCTCCATCATCAAGCCCGACGCCGTCGGCAAGAACGTCATCGGCGAAATCTACAGCCGCTTCGAGAAAGCCGGCCTGCGCGTGGTGGCTGCGCGCATGGCCCACCTGGCCGTGCACGAGGCCGAAGGTTTCTACGACATCCACCGCGCGCGCCCGTTCTTCCGCGCCCTGGTCGACTTCATGGTCAGCGGCCCGGTGATGATCCAGGTGCTGGAAGGCGAAAACGCCGTCGCCAGCCACCGCGACCTGATGGGAGCCACCGACCCGAAGAAGGCCGCGCCCGGCACCATCCGCGCGGATTTTGCTGATTCCATCGACGAGAACGCCGTCCACGGCTCCGACAGTGCGGAGAACGCCGCGCGCGAAATCGCGTACTTCTTCCGCGCCATCGAGCTTTGCCCGCGCACGCGCTGAGCATCGGGACGCGATGAGCCAGGCCGCCGCCACCGCCGATCTCCCCGCCGGGATGCTCGGCGCGGCCGCGCCCGCGCGCGCCGCCCAGGCGAGCGGCGACACGAGTGTGGACGCGAGCGGCGACACGCGCGCCAACTTGTTCGGGCTGGACCGCGAGCGGCTGCGCGCGGAGTTCGCGGCGATGGGCGAGCCGGGCTATCGCGCGGACCAGGTGATGCAGTGGATCTACCGGCGCGGCATGGACGACTTCGGCGCCATGACCAACCTCGGCAAGGACCTGCGCGCGCGCCTGGAACGCCATTTCACCATCCGGCCGCCGGAGCTGGTCACCGAGCAGGTTTCCGCCGACGGCACCCGCAAGTGGGTGCTGCGGCTGGCGCCCGCTGCGGTTCAGCCGGGCGCGGCGGCCGGGACTGCCATCGAGACGGCCATCGAAACTGTGTACATTCCGGAGGCGAACCGCGGCACCCTGTGCATCTCCTCGCAGGCAGGCTGCGCGATGGACTGCAGCTTCTGCTCCACCGCCCAGCAGGGCTTTTCGCGCAACATGAGCACGGCCGAGATCGTGGCGCAGGTGTGGTTCGCCGCGCGTACCCTGGGCGGCGACTTCCAGCATCATTGTTCGGATCGCGTTCGCCAGGCGCTCGCGGGTGGTGGTACGGCTACTGAGGCCCTGGCGCAGGCGCCTGGCGAACGCGGGGGCCGGGTGATCTCCAACGTCGTCTTCATGGGCATGGGCGAGCCGCTGGCGAACTACGGCAGCGTGCTGCCGGCCCTGCGCATCCTGCTCGACGACTTCGGCTTCGGCCTGTCCAAGCGCAAGGTCACTGTTTCCACGTCCGGCCTGGTGCCGTACATCGACCGGCTGCGGCAGGACGTGGACACCGCGCTGGCAGTGTCGCTGCACGCACCCAACGACGAGCTGCGCAACCAGCTGGTGCCGATCAACCGCAAGTACCCGATCGCCGAGCTGATGGACGCCTGCCGGCGCTATACCGGCGGCAAGGACCGCAAGACCCACATCGTCTACGAATACGTGATGCTCGACGGCGTCAACGACCGCCCGGAGCACGCGCGCGAGCTGGCGCGGCTGCTCGCCGGCATGCCGGCCAAGGTCAACCTGATCCCGTTCAACCCCTTTCCGCGCACCGCCTACCGCCGCTCCGCGCCGGAGGCGATCGAGCGCTTCTCCGAGATCCTGCGTGCCAAGCACATCCTGACCACCACGCGGCGCACGCGCGGCGACGACATCGACGCGGCCTGCGGGCAGCTGGTAGGCCGCGTACAGTCGCGCCAGAAGCAAAGGCTGCGGGACATTCCGGTCAAGGTGCAATGAAGTCCGCAGGCCTCAAGCCGACTCGCCTGGTCGCATCCCCGCGTGCGCTGCGCGCCCGAGTGGGCCCTGCTTCCCGGCTCGCGTCTTTCCTGCGGTCAGCTGGTAGGCCGTGTGCAATCGCGCCAGACGCAAAGGCTGTGCGACATTCCGGTGAAGGTGCAATGAACGTCGCGCGACTCGCGGGCGCCTCGCTGTGCGCGCTGCTGCTGGCGGCCTGCGTGAAGGACAACAGCAAGCCCAACCCGGCCGAGATCTCGCCGGTGCAACACCAGGAGATGAAGGCCGACCTGCCGGCCGCCGCGCGCACAAACACCGATCTTGGCATCGAATATGCGCGCCGCGGCTATATGGACCTGGCACAGGAAAAGCTCAAGAAGGCGATCGACCAGGACGACAGCTATGCCCTGGCGCATTCGACCCTTGCGTTCATCTACGCCCAGCGCGGTCACACCGAGGAAGCCGACCGCGAGTACCGCCGCGCGCTCGAGCTGGACAACGGCAACCCGGACACCCACAACAACTACGGCGTGTTCCTGTGCGGCCAGGGCAAGCGCGCCGAGGCCGACCGCAACTTCAAGATTGCAATCGCCTCGCGCGACTACACCACGCCGGAAGCCGCCTGGACCAACGCCGGCACCTGCGCGCGCTCGGCCGGCGACCTGCAGGGCGCGGAGTCCGACTTCCGCAACGCGCTGGCGATCAACCCGGCTTTCCCCAACGCGCTGGCGGAAATGGCCAAGCTCAGCTTCGGGCGGCGCGACTACCTGCATACGCGGGCGTTCCTGCAGCGCTTCGACAAGCTCGGCAAGCCCAGCGCCGACATGCTTGCGCTGGGCGTGAAGACCGAGCGCGCGCTGGGCAACCCGGACGGCGCGCACTCGTACGAGATCGCGCTGGCGCGCAATTTCCCGGATTCGCCGGAGGCGGCGCAGCTGGGCAAGATCATCATTCCGGACCAGACCAACGGCCGATGACTTCATCCGATTCGACAGTCGACCGCCAGGCCGGGCCGGCACCCGCTGCCGCCGGGGGCGCCGCCGTGGGGCCTGGCAGGATCATCCGCCTGGCGCGCGAAAACGCGAGCCTGGGCGTGGACGAGCTGGCCAAGCTGACCCGGCTATCCCGTGCCACGCTGGACGCGCTGGAGCGCGACGACTTCACCGCGCTGGGCGAGCCGGTGTACGTGCGCGGCTACTACCGCAAGTGCAGCAAGGCGCTGAGCCTGGCGGAAAGCGAGCTGATCGCCGCCTACGAGCGCCTGGCGGTGCCCAAGGCGCCGCAGGCGCCGACCAAGCTGCTGATCGGCTCCGGCGAAACCCGCTTCGGCAAGGGCCGGCGCGGGCAGTGGCGCTGGCTGGTCTGGGTGCTGCTGCTGGGCGCCGTGCTGGGCGCCGGGGCGCGCTTCGTGCACAGCCTGCCGGGGTATTCGTTCTCGCTGCGACCGTCGCTGTCGACGCCGCCGGCGGGGCAGGCCGCCGGCGCACCGGCGGCAGCCGAGACCGGCGCACCAACCGCCCCGGCCGCTGCGACCGCCCCCGCGGCGGAGCCGCCGGCCGCAACAGCCGCCCCGACAGCCGCCGCTGCGGCCGACGCGCCGGCCCAGCTTGCCGCAGCCGCACCGCAGCCGGCCGCTGAGCCCGCGCTTGCTTCGGGCAACGCCCCGGCTGCGGCGCCGCCGCCGGCAGGCGAACCCGCCGCATCGGCGGGCGCCAGTTCCGCAATCGCGGCCGCCGGCGCGGCGACGCTCGAGCTCAGCTTCAAGTCCGCCTCCTGGGTGCGGGTCGAGGACAGCACCGGCGCGGTGCTGCTGTCCGGCACGGTGCAGGCCGGCAACCAGCAGAGCGTGAGCGGCAAGCCGCCTTATGCGCTGTTCATCGGCAACGCGCCCGGCGTCAGCGTGGTCTTCGGCGGCAAGGCGGTCGATCTGCAGCCGTACATCAAGCAGAACGACACCGCACGGTTTACGCTGCCGGCATCCGCCGGCGGCTAGCGCAATTTCGACTTAAATGCGTACTTTTCCTACTGTCATCCTGAGCGAAGCGAAGGATCTGGCCAGATCCTTCGCTGCATCCAAGATGACAGTGCAAGAAATGGTTGTACTTGAACGAAAAGCGCCCTAGCGCCGCCGCCCGCCCCGCCACAAGCCCCCACATCATGAGCAACAAGATCCAGGCCGTGCGCGGCATGAACGACGTGCTGCCTGCCGACGCCGCGCCCTGGCAGCACCTGCATGCCGTCGCCGCCGGGCTGTTCGCCACCTACGGCTACCGCGAGCTGCGGCTGCCGGTGGTGGAGCGCACCGACCTGTTCCGCCGCGCGGTGGGCGAAGTCACCGACGTGGTCGAGAAGGAGATGTACAGCTTCACCGACCGCGGCGGCGAGAACCTGAGCCTGCGCCCCGAGCTGACCGCGGGCGCGGTGCGCGCCTGCATCGAGCACGGCCTGCTGTTCCACCAGCAGCAGCGCATCTGGTGCAGCGGGCCGGTGTTCCGCTACGAGCGGCCGCAGGCCGGGCGCTACCGGCAGTTCCACCAGCTCGACGTGGAAGCCTTCGGCATCGCCACGCCGGACGTCGATGTCGAGATCATCGCCATCGCCGCCGCGCTGTGGCGGCGCCTCGGGGTGGGCGGCTTCACCTTGCAGATCAACTCGCTGGGCACGCCGCAGACGCGCGCCGGCTACCGCGCCGCGCTGCTGGAGTACCTGCGTGCGCACGAGGACGCGCTGGACGAGGATTCGCGCCGGCGCCTGGGCAGCAACCCGCTGCGCGTGCTCGACAGCAAGGTGCCGGCCACCCGCGAGATCGTGGCCGGCGCGCCGCGCCTGCTGGATCACCTGGACGCCGCCGCCGCGGCCCATTTCGCCACTGTGCGGCGCGGCCTCGACGCGCTCGGCATCGCCTACACGGTCAACGAGCGCCTGGTCAGGGGCCTGGACTACTACACCCACACGGTGTTCGAATGGACCACCAACCAGCTCGGCGCGCAGGATGCGGTGTGCGCCGGCGGCCGCTACGACGGCCTGGTGGAGCACCTCGGCGGGCCGCCCACCCCCGGCATCGGCTTCGCCATCGGCGTCGAGCGGCTGGTTGCGCTGATGGGCCTGCAGGGCGCGGCGGTGCCCGCGGCGACGCCGCAGGTGTACTTCTGCCATTTCGGCGATGCGGCCTCGGCGCAGGCCCCGCGGCTGGCCGAGGAGCTCCGCGCGAGCCAGCCGAAGCTGCGCCTGCTGCTCAACGCCGGCGGCGGCGGGCTCAAGGCGCAGCTCAAGCGCGCCGACGCCAGCGGCGCACGCTATGCACTGATTCTGGGCGACGACGAGGCCGGACGCGGCGTCATTCAAGTAAAATCGCTGCGCGGCGAAGGCGAGCCCCTGACCTGCGGCTGGAACGAGCTGGCGGAGCGGCTTGCCCGGCTGCTGGCCGCCCGACCCGACGCTACCTGAAAGACCACGCGAAATAATTCAGCGAGAAGAGGCATTGACCACTCATTACGACGAAGAAGCGCAGGTCGAACAGCTGCGCCGCTGGTGGCGCGAGAACCGTCTGCCCCTTCTGACCGGCCTGCTGCTGGGCATGGGCGTGATCGTCGGCTGGCAGACCTGGGAGCAGCGGCTCGAGCTGCGCGCGGCCGCCGGCTCGCACCTCTATGAGGACCTGGGCCGCGCCGGCGTCGACAAGTATGCCGACGGCCAGGCCATGGCCGACCGCCTGGTCAAGGATTACGGAAATACGCCGTACGCGGCGATGGGCGCGCTGCGCATGGCCGCGCTGGCGATCGAGGCGAACAAGCCCGACGAGGCGCGCGCGCGCCTGGAATGGGTGGTGAACACCGCGGCCCATCCGTCCGCCGGGGTGCGCCTGCTGCAGGCGCTGCACCTGCTGCCCGACACCGGTGCGGTGGACCTGCTGCCGCTGGCGCAGCTGCGGCTGGCGCAGGTGCTGTGGCAGCAGGGCAAGCTGGACGACGCGCTGCACCAGCTGCAGGGCGACCCCGGTGCCTACGGCGGCCTGTACGACGAGCTGCGCGGCGACATCAAGCTGGCCCAGGGTGACCGCGCCGCCGCCCGTGCAGCCTACGAAAACGCACTGCGCGAAGCCGCGGCCGACGCGCCCAACCGCGACGCCCTGCAGCGCAAGATCGACGACCTGGCGGACGCCGCCGCGGTGCACTCGTGAGCCGCAGCCTGGGTGGCGCGCTGCGGGTGCTGGTGGTCGCCGTGGCGGCGGTGGCGCTGCTCGGCGCCTGCAGCAGCAAGGGCAAGGCCAAGGAGCCGGCCAAGCTGGTGAAGATCGAAAATCGCCTGGTGCGGCCGCACGAGGTGTGGTCGCGCCGCATCGGCGACGGCGGCGGCAAGTACTATTCCGGGCTGCGCGTGGCGGTGGCCGATGACGCGCTGTTCGCCGGCGCGCTCAACGGGCGCGTCTACGCGCTGGATCCGAAGAACGGGCACACCATCTGGCGCGCCCGCACCAAGGCCCGCGTGATCTCCGGCCCCACGCTGGACGACGCGCTGGTGCTGGTCGGCACGCTCGATGGCGAGGTGATCGCGCTCAAGCGCGCCGACGGCAGCCAGGTCTGGCGCGGCCAGGCGCCCAGCGAGGCGCTGGCGCCGCCGGTGGGCAGCGGCGACACCGTGGTGGCCAAGGCGGTGGACGGCCGCGTGTACGGCCTGGACGCCGCCAGCGGCAGCCACAAGTGGACCTTCGACCGCAACGAGCCCAACCTGAGCCTGCGCGGTCTGTCGCCGCCGCTGATCCTGGGCGAGCGCGTTTACGTCGGCATGGACAACGGCAAGCTGGCCCAGCTCGGCTTGGCCGACGGCCAGGCGGTGTGGGAGCAGACCATCACGGTGCCCACCGGCCGCTCCGACGTGGACCGCATGACCGACATCGACGCCGACCTGCTGCCCAGCGGCGACGGCCTCTACGTGGTCACCTTCGGCGGCGACCTGACCCTGATCGACCTGGCCAGCGGCAACGCGCGCTGGCGCCGCTCGGTGCGCAGCTACAGCGGCATGGCGCTGGGCGGCGACAAGCTGTTCGTCAGCGACGACGCCGGCACCGTCTGGGCGTTCGATGCCGCGTCCGGCGCGGTGGCCTGGAAGCAGCCGGGCTTCAAGAACCGGCGCCTGTCGCCGCCGGCGGTGTTCCAGGGCTTCGTCGTGGTCGGCGATTTCGACGGCCACCTGCACTGGCTGTCCACCGAGGACGGCAAAGTGGTAGGCCGCAACCGGGTCGGCAGCGACCCCATCACCGCCGCGCCGATCGTGGCCGGCGACCTGATGTACGTGATGAACTCCAGGGGCCTGCTGGAAGCCTTCGAGGCGCGCCCGGCGAAGTAGCCGCCCTGGCCCAAGCGCGGGCTGGCCGCGGCGTTCGGCCAGCCCCGCGGACCCGCCGCGGCGGGCGCACGACTACAATGCGCCCATGTCAACACCTGCTTTCTCCACGCCCGTCTTCGCCCTGGTCGGCCGGCCCAACGTCGGCAAGTCCACCCTGTTCAACCGCCTCACCGGCACGCGCGACGCGCTGGTGGCGGATTTCCCGGGCCTGACGCGCGACCGCCAGTACGGCCGCGGCAGCTTCGAAGGCCGCCGCTTCATCGTCGTCGACACCGGCGGCCTGAGCCCGGAGTCGACCGACCCCCTGGCGGCCCTGGCCGAGCAGCAGGCGCGCGTGGCGATCGAGGACGCCGACCAGGTGTTCTTCATCGTCGACGCGCGCGCCGGCCTGCTGCCGGCGGACCGCGACATCGCCGACTACCTGCGCAAGCTCAACCGGCCGGTGAAGCTGCTGGCGAACAAGGCCGAAGGGTTGGGCAAGTCCGGCGTGGCGGACTTCTTCGCGCTGGGCCTGGGCGAGCCCTGGGCGGTCTCCGCCGAGCACGGCGACGGCGTGCCGGCGCTGCTGCGCGAGGCGCTGGCCGGCGTGCCGGCAGAGCCGGTGGCGCCCGGCGAGGACGACGACGTCATCCGCGTGGCCGTGATCGGCCGGCCCAACGCCGGCAAGTCCACCCTGGTCAACCGCCTGCTGGGCGAGGACCGCGTGCTGTCGTCCGAGCAGCCCGGCACCACGCGCGACGCCATCAGCGTGCGCTTCGACTGGGACGGCCGCCGCTTCGAGCTGATCGACACCGCCGGCATCCGCCGCCGCGCGCGCGTCACCGAGGTGATCGAGAAGTTCTCCATCGTCAAGGCGCTGCTGGCGATCGAGCGCGCGCACGTGGTCATCGCCATGGTCGACGCGCGCGAGGAGATCGGCGTGCAGG
Source organism: Nevskia sp. (assembly GCA_016779605.1). Lineage (GTDB taxonomy): Bacteria > Pseudomonadota > Gammaproteobacteria > Nevskiales > Nevskiaceae > Nevskia. The sequence goes on from JADHNH010000070.1 coordinate 18,805, forward strand.
ACGCGCGGCTCATGGGCCTGGTGGCGCACCACGGCCGCGCCATGGTGCTGGCGGTCAACAAGTGGGACAGCCTGCCCGGCGACCAGCGCAAGAGCGTGCGCGACGCGGTGGACTTCAAGCTGCCGTTCCTGGACTTCGTGCCGCTGCACTTCATCTCGGCGCTGCACGGCTCCGGCCTGCGCGAGCTGATGGAGGACGTGGTGGCCGCCTACGAGGCCACCACCCGCGAGCTGCCCACGCCGGAGTTGAACCGCGTGCTGGAGAAAGCGGTCGAGCGCCACGCGCCGCACGCCGTGCTGGGCCGCCGCATCAAGCTGCGCTACGCCCACCAGATGGGCCGCAACCCGCCGGTGATCATGATTCACGGCAACCAGACCGACAAGCTCAAGGACGCCTACAAGAGCTACCTGGCCAACGTCTTCCGCGAGGCCTTCAAGCTCACCGGCGTGCCGCTGCGCCTGGAGTTCAAGACCGGCGAGAACCCGTTCAAGGGCCGCAAGAACGAGCTCACCGGCCGCCAGGTGAAGAAGCGCAAGCGGCTGATCGAACGGGCGAAGCGTTAGGCCGGCGGCCATCGGCATGCCCCTCTCCCGCCCGCGGGACTTTTGCGGAAACGCTTCAAGTGCCTTGGTGCCCTCTCCCCTTGCGGGAGAGGGTTGGGTGAGGGGTGGAACGAAGCGGATGCCGCAGCGTTGGCCGCGCACTGCGTCGAAGCCTACCCCTCAACCTGTCCTTCTCCCCCAAGGGAAGAAGGAACGTTCTGTACAGGGGGCATCGAACACATAAGCAGGGGTGGCTTTCACAAAGCTGCCCCTCGCGGCAGAGGGTGGCCCCAAGGGCCGGGAAAAGCCTGGCGGCGCAGGAATGCGCCCATTCACCAACTTTTTTCCGCAGGCAGGCAAGGGAACTTGCATCTGACTAAAGTGAATGCGCACCCAAAGCCGCCCGCGCCGGCGGACAACGCATCACGATGGAGGCTGCGATGAACGACCAGGTACCCATCCGCGCCACCGGCCGCTGCCTGTGCGGCGGCGTGACGTTCTCGATAGTGGGCCCGCTGCGCTCCACCGTGACCGCCTGCCACTGCAATACCTGCCGGCGCTTCACCGGCGGCCTGTGGGCCGGCACCGTGGCGCGCCGCGAGCACGTGCGCATCGCCGGCGACAGCCTGAAGTGGTACCAGTCCTCGGCCGAAGCGCGGCGCGCCTTCTGCGGCAATTGCGGCTCCAGCCTGTTCTGGGATGGGCAGCGCCTGCCGTTCCTGTCCATCGCCGCCGGCGCGCTGGACCCGCCCACCGGCCTGCGCCTGGCGTGCCACGGCTGGACGTCCGAGGCTGCCGACTACTGGAGCTTCGATGCCGGCTTGCCGCTGCGGCCTGGGCCTTCGGGCCTGGGTCCTCCGGAGTAGCAGGCGTCGAGGGGTCGCCGAGGCGCCGTGAGGAATCGGGGCGGCCCCACCGATATTAATTATCCACATCCGCCGCGCCCTTGCGATGTTGTGCCCGGCACAATGCCGCGGTACGCTGCGCTGAACAGGGGCTCAGTGCCTGCCCGAAATAATTGTTCCATGGGTGCAGACGGCGCGCATGGACTGGATTGCAATCATATCGGTGCCTTGTCGCCGCCTCTTCTGGGGGAATTCGATGAGAGTGAATGCCTGTCGTCGTGCCGATCAAATTCCACGCAAGATTGGAATCATGGGTATTGGTGTTGCAGCCCTGTTGCAAGCGGGGTGTGCAGCGACTCCAATTCCGGTGGAATATTCGGCGACTTCGAGCATGAGCGCGACCGGAAGCGTCGTTGTGGGCGATTTCAAGTACGAGCCTGCGATCATGGGGCAAGTGGCAACGAATCAATTGAAGAATA
>JADHNH010000071.1 GCA_016779605.1 Nevskia sp.
TCCAGGAAGGCAACATCGGCCTGATGAAGGCGGTGGACAAGTTCGAGTACCGCCGCGGCTACAAGTTCTCGACCTACGCCACCTGGTGGATCCGCCAGGCCATCACCCGCTCGATCGCCGACCAGGCGCGCACCATCCGTATCCCGGTGCACATGATCGAAAACATCAACAAGCTCAACCGCGTCAGCCGCCAGCTCCTGCAGGAAATGGGACGTGAGCCCACCGCCGAAGAGCTCGCGGTGAAGATGGAAATGGCCGAGGACAAGGTGCACAAGGTGCGCAAGATCGCCAAGGAGCCCATTTCCATGGACGTCCCGATCGGCGACGAAGGCGATGCGCACCTGGGTGATTTCATCGAAGATGCCGCCGCGGTTTCGCCGCTGGAATCGGCAACGTCGCTGTCGCTGTCCGAGGCCACCCACCAGATCCTGGCCAGCCTGACCCCGCGGGAAGCCAAGGTGCTGCGGATGCGCTTCGGCATCGACATGAATGCCGACCACACGCTGGAAGAGGTCGGCAAGCAGTTCGACGTGACGCGCGAGCGCATCCGGCAGATCGAGGCCAAGGCCCTGCGCAAGCTGCGCCACCCCAGCCGCGCGATTCACCTGCGGTCGTTTCTCGACGACTAGCGGCGGGTCGCGGGTGCGTTGAATATTTCCCCTTCGCAGAGGGGAAATGCAGCGGCGCCGGCTGTTGTAGAGCGAAAGACGGGACCGCTGCCGCGGGAATGAAAGATTTTCGCGGATGGCGGCGCCCCGTCCATTCGGCTTGCGCCCCGCGCTGATTATCGGTGGGCGCGCCCGGTGGCTCCGGCACGGCGCCCGACGGCAGCCAGACGAAGGCGGGACGGACCAGCGGTGTCCGCCCCGCTGCGTTACCTTGGGGTCACAGCGCCCGCTCCAGCGCCCACGCTGCGCGGCATCCTGCCGCAAGCGCCGTTGCTCGCCGCATTTGGAATGACCTAAGCACGCCCCTGGCGCCTTGCCGCGCACGATGCCGGACGCCAATGCAGGCGTGATTTATTCGTGGATAAGTTCTAAGCTGCCTGCAAGCGGCGCGCGCCAAGCGTGCCCGACAACGAAATCGAGGAGGGCGCGCTATGAAGATGGGCGTGATGTTCGATTTCCGGAATCCGGAGCCGTGGCGCAAGCCCTTTCCGGAATTCTACAAGTCGCAGCTGGACGAGATCGTGCGGATGGAGCAGCTCGGCTTCGACAACTGCTGGCTGACGGAGCATCATTTCGTCGAAGACGGCTACAACCCCGCGCTGCTGCCCACCGCAGCGGCGATTGCCACCCGCACCAGCCGCATCCGCATCGGCAGCTTCATCCTGCTGATGCCGTTCCACAACCCGGTGCGCGTTGCCGAAGACGTGACCTGCATCGACATCCTGTCGAACGGCAGGTTCGATCTCGGCGTCGGCCAGGGCTATCGTGCGGGCGAGTTCGAAGCGTTCGGGATTCCGCGCCGCGAGCGGGCGCCGCGCATGGCCGAGGGCATCGAGCTGGTGCACCGCCTGTGGACGGAGCAGAACGTCAGCTTCCAGGGCAAGTACACCCAGGTCAGCAACATGACGCTGTATCCGCGCCCGGTGCAGCAACCGTGCCCACCGATCTGGCTCGGTTGCCGCACCGAAAAAGCGACGGCGCGCGCGGCGCGCATGGGCTTCAACCTGATGGCCACGCTCGGCCCCGACCCGGCGCCGTCCTACCGCGCCGCCCTCAAGGAAGCCGGGCGCGATCCGAAGGACTTCAGCATCGCGCAGCTGCGCATGGTCTACACCGCCCCGACGGCCGACCAGGCCTGGGCCGAGACCGCGCCGCACCTGCACCACATGCTGAAGCTGTACGGCGTGTGGCTGTCGGAGGCGAACGACGCGGACGGCGACGCCGCCCTGGCCGACATCCCGCCGCCCGAACAACTGCGCCATTCCCCCCTGGCCGCGGACATGATGATCGGAACGCCCGACGAGGTTGCGCGCAAGCTGGAGAAGTTCAAGCGCGAATACGATTGCACGCACTTCGTCATGGCCACCCAGATGCCGGGCGCCGATCCGGCCAAGGCGACCCGTGCGATGGAGCTGTTCGCCAAGGAAGTCATGCCTGCCTTCCAGACGAAGTAGTCCGGCAGCGCAGACGTGCGCGGCGCCGTAAGCCGGGGCCGCCCGCAGACCGCTGTCGGGCGGATGGCGGCTGGATCGACTGACTCGCCGGCCTGATAAGCCCGTGCAAATCATTCCGTACCCGCGAGGAGAAAGCACCATGTCCATGTCGAAAGTCGCCCCCCGGTTCGAAGACTATTCCAAGCGCTACCAGCACATCCGCATGGTGCGGCGCGACGGCATCCTGGAACTGACCGTGCACACCGACGGCGGCAGCCTGCGCTGGGGCGCCCTGCCGCACGAGGAGCTGGGCTTCTGCTTCACCGACATTTCCGCCGACCGCGAGAACAAGGTGGTGATCCTCACCGGCGCCGGCGACGCCTTCTGCAACGATTTCGAAGGCGGCAGCTTCGGCGACATCACGCCGCAGAAATGGGACTGGATGTACAACGACGCCAAGCGCCTGCTCAACGCCCTACTGGACATCGAAGTGCCGGTGATCGGCGCGGTGAACGGCCCGGCCACCATCCACGCCGAGCTGGCGGTGATGTCGGACATCGTCATCGCCTCCGACAACGCCACCTTCCAGGACGCGCCGCACTTCCCCGGCGGCCTGGTCCCCGGCGACGGCGTGCACATCATCTGGCCGCAGCTGCTGGGCATGAACCGCGGGCGTTACTTCCTGCTCACCGGCCAGACCATTGACGCGAAAACGGCGCTCGAGCTCGGCGTGGTCAGCGAGGTGCTGCCGCGCGACAAGCTCAACGCGCGTGCCTGGGAGCTGGCCGCGATGATCGCCGCGCGTCCCATGCTGACGCGGCGCTACGCGCGCGTGGCCCTGGTGCACGAGCTCAAGCGCCTGATGCACGACAACCTGGGCTACGGGCTGGTGCTGGAGGGCCTGGCCGCTGTGGACTGGTGGCCGAAAGCCGGCGAGTAACCGCCGTGCCGGCGGCGCACGGGGGCCGACGGTCCGGTAGTCGTAAGCGCCGCGCGAGGCGATGCGCTCAGCCGGTCAGGCGGTGGAAGATGCCCAGCGGATGATGGGCCATGGCCACCGACGCGATAGCGGCATACACGGCCAGGGCGCCGGCGAAGGCGGCCAGGCGCACCCTGGGGCTGCGCCCGCGCTTCAGCGCCAGCGAGCCCAGCACGACGTAGATCACCAGCAGCGCCAGCTTCGTCGTGAGCCAGCCGTCGACCAGCGGATACTGCCGGATGGTCAACGTCAGCCCGATGGCGGCGGCCAGCAGGGCGGTGTCGATGGCATACGACAGCAGGCGCAGTCCGCGGTGGTTCGCCAGCGGCATCCCGCCCAGGCGCAGCAGCCCGCGCACGCAGAACAGCGTGCCGGATGCGATCACGCAACCGACGTGCAGGTGCAGCAGTTGGGCGTAGTGCTGGGCGAGCATGAGGTCCAGCCGATGGTAACCCGGCCCGGGAAATCGTCGCTGAATGTGCATAATAGGTACATCTTTTCAGGAGGGCGGCCGTGCACCTGACCTACCACACCGACTATGGCCTGCGCCTGCTGATGCTGCTGGCGCTGGAGCCGGACTGCCTGCACACCATCGAGGAAGTCGCCTCGCGCTACCGCATCTCGCGCAACCACATGATGAAGGTGGCGCAGACGCTGACCCAGGCGGGGTTCGTCGACAGCGTCCGCGGCCGCGGCGGCGGATTGCGCCTGGCGCGCGCGCCGGCGGCAATCGGCCTGGGTGCGGTGGTGCGCGCCACCGAGGATTCGCTGGCCATCGTCGAATGCTTCGACCGCGAGGCCAACACCTGCCTGCTGGCGCCGGCCTGCGGCCTCAAGCGCGTGCTGCACGAGGCGGTGTCCGGGTTCATGGGGGTGCTGGACCGCTACACGCTGGCGGACCTGGTGAAATCGCCCGGCGGCAACCGGCGGCTGCGGCAGCTCATCCCGATACTGGCCGCCAGCGCCTGACCCGCGCTGGCCGCGCCGCGCGCGGATTCGCTTGACGTGATAAAAGAGGTATATAAAATACATATTAAGTGCGGCCGGTCCGCCAACAGGAGCAGTCCGATGTCCATCGCCGAATCCCCGTCCCCAGCCGCCTCTCCAGTCGCCTCCATGGGCGTGATCCCCCTGGCGCAGCGCAGCCTGGGCGACATCGCCGCCTCGCTGCCCGGCGCCACCGCCGTGTTCCGCCGGCACAAGCTCGACTTCTGTTGCGGCGGCAATGTCGCACTGGCCGCCGCCGCTGCGGGCAAGGGGCTTTCGGCGGACACCATCGTCGCCGAGCTGGATGTGCTGGATCCCGGCCTGTTCGCGCAGCCGCCGCGCGAAGCGGCGGCGCTGATCGAACACGTCCTGGCGCGCTACCATACGGTGCATCGCCGCGAGCTGCCGGAGTTGGTGCGGCTGGCGCGGCGGGTGGAGGCGGTGCACCGCGACCATCCGGATGTACCGGCGGGTCTGGCGCATGCCCTGGAATCGATGCAGAGCGAGCTCGGCGACCACATGGACAAGGAGGAGACGATCCTGTTTCCGTTGATGCGCCAGGGCGGGCACCCCATGATCGCGCACCCGGTTTCGCGCATGCGGCTGGAGCACGACGATCACGGCGAGCGTCTGCGCGCGATCGAGGCGCTGAGCCGCGGCGCCATTCCGCCGCCGGGCGCCTGCGCGACCTGGCGCGCGCTGTACACGGGGGTGCGCAAGCTGGCCGACGACCTGATGGAGCATATCCACCTGGAAAACAACGTGCTGTTCCCGCAGTTCGAGCGGGCGCAGGCTTCCGGCTGAGCCGCGTCGCGGCCGGTCAAGGAGATCGTGCATGCAAACGCAGGAACCAGCGGCAGACGCCGTGCCCGGCATCTACCGCAGCCTCGTCGAGCAGGCGCCGGATGCAATGATCTACGCCGACCGCGACGGCGCCATCCGCATCTGGAACGGTGCGGCGGAGGCTGTTTTCGGCTATGCCGCGGAAGAGGTTCTCGGCCGCAGCCTCGACATGATCATTCCGGAGCGGTTCCGCCGCGGTCACTGGGATGGCTTCCACAAGGCCATGGAAAGCGGTCAGACCAAGTATGCCGGGCGCGTGCTGACCACGCGCTCGGCGCACAAGAACGGCGGCAAGCTTTATGTGGACCTGAGCTTCGGCCTGGTGCGGGACGGCGCCGGCAAGGTGGTCGGCGCCCTGGCGGTGGGACGCGACTGCACCGCACGCCACCTGGCCGCGGACAAAGGCGGCCAGGCGCAGCCGGCGCCCTGAGGCCCATCGGCGCGGACGCGCGAGCGGCGGCTGCAGGGCTTGTGCTGGCGCAGCGCCTGCTCCAAGCTTGCAGCTACAGCGGGCGGCTGGCGCAGGCCCGCCGGCCGCGAACCAGCCCCGGGTGCCTGCCGCTGATGAGCCGACTGATCCGTGCCTGTGCTGCCGACGAGTTGGCCGACGGCCAGATGCGCGCGGTCGCCGACGCGCCGGAGCCGGTGGCGATCTGCCGCGTCGGCGGCGAATGGTTCGCCTTCAGCAACAACTGCACCCATCGGAAATTCCCGCTCAGCGAGGGCTTCGTCGAAGGCACCGAGGTGCAATGCCCGCTGCACGGTGCCCGCTTCTGCCTGCGCACCGGCGCGGTGCGCGAGATCCCGGCGCGCTGGGACCTCGAGGTGTTTCCGGTGCGGATCGAGCGCGGCGAAGTGTTCGTCGAGCTCGGTTTCCCCGACCTGCCCTGAGCGGCGGTGCCGCTCAGGCGTTGCGGCGGATGTCGCCGACGGCGTGCAGGAAGTCGCTGCGGTGCCGGTCGGAGGTTTCGAACTCGCCGGTGAACGCCTGCGTGATCACGCGCTCGTCGCCGCGGCGGTCCTCGCCCAGCAGCAGGCACAGCTGCTCGGCCTCGACCACGCAGGCGGCGCCGCGCGCCTTGCCGTGCAGCATCAGCGCCTCGGCGATGTCGCGCGTCATCCATTCCTGGTACGTGAAGCGGTGGCCGATGGCGTCCACCATGCGGGCGATGCGGCCGAATCCGTGCAGGCGCCCGCCGGGCAGGTAGGCGACGTGGGCCAGCCCGCGGAACGGCACCAGGTGGTGCGGGCACACGCCGTGCACCGCAATGCCGCGGATCACCACCATGTCGGTGCGGCGGTCCTCGAAGCCTTCACCCAGCGCCGCCGCCGGGTCCAGGTCGTAGCCGCCGAGCAGGCGGCGCTGCCACAGCTCGCGCACGCGCTGCGTGGTGCGGCCCATGTGCACGGCGTCCGGCACGATGCCGCAGGCGGCCAGCAGGTCGCCGACGGCACGCTCGAACGCCACCGGGTCGAAGTAGCGTTCCCGCGGTATGCCGATGCCGGCATCATGCGGCGGCGGCGTGTGGTCGAGGTGGTCGAGCATTGCTGGTCCAGGCCTGGCGATGGATTTTGCCGCCGATTGTGACGGATCAGGCCGGAAGCTGGTAATGCTTGTCCAGGATCAGCCGGCGCGCGGCGTCGACGACCAGGGGATCGAACCAGCTGCCGCGGTGATCGCCGAGCTCCTTGAGTGCGGCCTCCATCCCGACCGCCGGCCGGTAGGGGCGGTGCGAGGCCATCGACTCCAGCACGTCCGCCACCGCGATGATGCGCGCCTCCGGCAGGATGTCTTCGCCCTTCAGGCCGCGCGGATAGCCGCTGCCGTCCATGCGCTCGTGGTGCTGGCGGATGGTTTCGGCGATCGGCAGGGGGAACTCCAGGTCCTTGAGGATCTCGTAGCCTTTTTCCGCGTGGCTGCGCACGATCGCGCGCTCCACCGGCGATAGCTGGGAGGGCTTGGACAGGATCTCGGCGGGTACGGCGATCTTGCCGATGTCGTGCACCAGGCCGATCAGCTGCAGGCTGCCGCAGCGGTCTTCGGGCCAGCCGATCTCGCGGGCGATGTCGGCGGCGATCAGGCCGACGCGCCGCTCGTGGCCGGAGGTGTAGGGGTCGCGCATCTCCACCATGTTGGCGACCGCCTGCAGGGTGCCGCGCATGGTGCCTTCCAGCTGCTTGACGTAGGCGGCGATTTTCTCCTCCGCGTGCTTGCGTTCGGAGATGTCCTGCGCCATCACGATCAAGGCCGGGGCGCCGTCCCAGGTGCCGTGGGTGGCGTGGACGCCCAGCTCGATCACCCGGCCGTCCTTGCGCACCACGGGGAACGAGGCGTTGACGGAGATTTCCCCGGCGTCGAGCCTGGACTGCACGCTGCCCGCGCGCTCCCGCGCGGCGGGTTCCACGAAGTCCAGCGGGTTCCTGCCGACCAGCTCGGCCGTGGCATAACCCATGATCGTCTCGATGCGCGGGTTGACGTAGGCGACCCTGTTGTCCTGGGCGACGTAGACGCCGGTCAGGGTCTGCTCGACCATGCCGCGGAAGCGGCGCTCGCTTTCGACCAGCCGCGTCTCGCTGCGGCGGATATCGGTGAGGTCCTCCCACTGTACGATGATGTCGTCGCCGGCCACCGTCAGGAATCGGCGGGCGAGGCGCTCGCCGCCGTCCTTGCAGCGCAGCCGCACTTCCGGCCCGCGGACCACGGTACCCGGTCCGCCCGCCGCCGCCTGCCGCACGTCGTCATTCCATACCTGCCTGACCTGCGCGCGCACCGCGGGGTCCGCATAGGCGCGGTCGAACCAGCCCGCCTCGTCCGCGATGTCCTGCGCCGCGTATCCGAATACCCGCGCGTGCGCCGCGTTGATCGCCCGGATGCCGCGCGTCGACAGCGAATGGATCTGGATCGGCATCGGCGCGGCGTCGAAGACCCGGCGGAAGCGCTCCTCGCTGGACCGGCGCGCCGCCTCCGCCGCCTCGCGGGCCTGCTGGGACTGGGCGGACTGCCAGGCCAGCGACACGTTCCTGGCGGTTTCCGCGAGCAGGTCGCGCAGCTCCGGAACGAAGTGATGTGGCTCGCCCGAATAAAACGTCATCGCCGCCACCGCATTGCCGTCCACCAGGATCGGCACCGAAGCCGAGGAGCGCAGCCCGTATTTCGCGGCAAGCTCGCGCCAGGGCGCGGTGCGGCCGTCGCTCTGGAAGTCGTCGACGTAGACGATCTGCCGCTCCACCATGCAGGTCCGCGTCGGCCCGTGGCTGGTCGGCAAGGCCGGATCGGTGGTGATCACAAGGGATTTGACGTAATCGGCGGCGGCGCCGTACGCGAACGTGGGGCGCACGCGCCCGGCGGCTTCATCGGTGACGCCGGCCCAGGCCAGGAGAAAGCCGCCGTCCTGCACCGCCCCCGCGCAAACCGCTTCGACGATCCCCTGCGTACTGCGGAGATTGAAGATCGCCGCGTTGGCGTGGCTCAGGAACGCGTAGAACGCATTCAGGTACTCGATGCGCCGGCGCGCGGCGAGCTCGGGCCCGATGTCGCGCATGAACGAATAAAACGCGCCGCCGCCGGCATCCTCCAGGAAGGTCGTGCTGACCTCCAGCTCCAGCGCGCTGCCGTCCTTGCGGCGCCACCGCGTCTGCCATCGCGCCTTGCCGGTGCGGCGCAGGCCGACCAGCTCGTGGTCGACCTGCTGCGGCGTCAGCCGCGCTTCCACATCCTGCACCCTCATGCCGTGCAGCTCGTCGTGCGTATAGCCGGTCAGGGCGACGAGCGCATCGTTGACTTCCAGGAAGCGGCCGTAGGCGTCCAGCACGGCGTAGCCATTCAGCGATTCCTGGCTGGCGACCCGGTAACGCCGGTCCAGCGCGGCCTGGGCGGCAAGGTACGCCGACCGGCGCCCGCGCCAGGCGAGCATGCCGCCGGCCGCCAGCAGGATCAGCAGGAAGATGGCGATCGCCAGCACGCTCAGCCCCAGCGTGCGGATCGGGGCCCGCACCTCGGCGCGGTCGATCTTGGCGAGCAGGATCCAGGGCGTGCCGGCGATCGGCACGGCGGCGCCGACCACCTCCACGCCGCGGTAGTCATCCCCCTGCGCGACCACCGGCCCGCTGGCAACGGCCGCCGCGACCGCGGCGAACCCGTGCATCCGCACGGATCGGCGGACGCCCAGCGGCGCGGCGGACGGCGCGTAGCGCAAGGGCGTCAGGTAGACGATGTCGTCGCCCTCGCGCCGCACCAGGTACGACTCCGCGGTGCGTGCCTGGCGCAGCCATTGGGCGCCGACCCGGCTCAGGTGCTCGGCCGCGTCCATTTCGAGGTAGGCCGCGCCGGTCACCGCGCGGCTGGCGTCGCCGTTTTCGAAAACCGGGTGGGCGACGCCGAAGCAGGTGCTGTGGCCGGCGCACTGGTGAATGTCCACCAGCGACCGCTGCCGGCTGCTCATGGCGGCTTCGAGGGCGGCCTGCTCCACCGGCTGCAGCGGTTCCAGCAGGGGCGGGCCCGCCGTGCGCAAGGACCGATCGAGGATGCGGACCTGGTAGTAGCCGTAGGCCTTTTCGGTCTGCCGCAGGCGCTGTTCGAGCGCCTGCGCCGCGGCGGCGTCGTGAACCGGGCCGGCTTGCGCGCTCAACATCTGCCACACCGGCGGGCGCTGCACCAGCAGCTCGGCATCCTCGAATCGTTCGCCGATGTAGCTTTCGAGCCCGGCCTTCTGGGCCGACGCGACGGCCTGCAGGTCCTGCTGCATGGCGCCCTCGATCAGGCCGGAAAAGTGGCTGAACGTCAGCCAGGCCACCAGGGCGACGGCCGACAGCAGCGCCGACACCACCGCCACCAGGCCGATCGGGCTGGGCGATTTCAAGGCGCGACTGACCAGCGCTTCGGCTCGGCTGCTCATCCTGGTGATCGTTCGGCTACGCCCGTGTGCATCACGCGCCCGATGCCGGATCGGCAGGTTCAGGAACTGCCGCCGGCGGCCCGGATCGACCGCGCGGTCACGTGCGCAGCCCCGCTTGCTTGAGCAGCGGCATCACCCGGCGGTCGAAGTGCTCCAACTCGACCACGTAGTCGTTGAAGCCGAGCATGATGCCGTCGATGCCGATCGCGGAGGTCTTGAGCAGCTGGTCGACGATCTGCTCGGGCGAGCCGACGAAGGTCATGCCGCCCCAGCCCATGGCGAACTGCGTGCGCAGCTTGCGCACCGACTCGGCGTCTCCGTAGGACTGGCCTTCCAGGCCGAACACGCGGGTGAGGTTGTCGATCGCCTCCCAGTCGATGGCGTCGACCATCGCCTGGTAGTCGCGCCGCGCCTCGCGCTCGGTGTCGCGGCAGACCACGGTGGCGTAGGTCATGGTGGCGATGTCGCGCCGGTACTCCCGGCGCGCGCGCTGGCGCACCGCTGCGGCGGATGCCTTGCCCATTTCGAACGAGCCCATGCCGACGAAGTTGACGTCGCAGGCGCGCGCCGAGAAGTCGATGCCGGCGGCCGAGCTGCCGGCGTTGACCAGCACCGGGTGCGGCTTCTGCAGCGGCTTGGGGTAGGCCTGCGCGCCCTTCAACTGGAAGTGGCGGCCGTCGAAGTCGAACGGCTCCTGGTCGGTCCACAGGCGCCGGACGATGTCCACCCATTCGGTGCCGAAGCGGTAGCGGTCGTCGTGCTCCTTCTGGCGGCCGCCGAACATCTCCATCTCGGCGGTGAACCAGCCCATCACCAGGTTCAGGCCGAAGCGCCCGCCGGAGATGTGGTCGATGGTGGCCGCCTGCTTGGCGGCCAGGATCGGGTGCACCGTCGGCACGTGCGAGGTGGCGAACACCATGATGCGGCTGGTGGCCTCGGCCAGCCCCGCCGCCCAGGTATAGGTCTCGAACGATTCGCCGGCGAAATTGGTCCTGCCGCCGAAGCCGCGCCAGCGCCCCACCGGCACCAGCGCCTCGAAGCCCATGGCGTCGGCCTGGCGGGCGATCTGCCGGGTATGCTGCCACGACAGCTCGTAGCTGGTGGGCACGCTGGTGGCCATCATGCCGCCGCTGACGTTGAAGCTGAACAGGCCCAGCTTCAGCTTCTGCCGCGGGTCGAACAGCGGCACCGTGCTGCGGCGTGCCGCCAGTTCGTCGTCGTTGTCGCCCACAGGGCTGCTCCTCGAATTCTCCGGTCAGGGGATCATAGCGCGCGGGCGGCAGCCTGCGGCCGGCCAGCCGGTTTGCACCGGCTTTCGTGGCGGACGCATCATGTGCCCAGGCCAGGACCATAAACCGATGACCTCAGCATCCTCCACCGCCGCAGCGCGCGCCCTGCGGCAGGTATCGCTCGACGACAAGTACGCGCTGGACGCCGGTACCGTCTACATGAGCGGCACGCAGGCGCTGGTGCGCCTGCCGCTGCTGCAGCGCGCGCGGGACCGCGCGCAGGGCCTGAACACCGCCGGCTTCGTCTCCGGCTACCGCGGCTCGCCGCTGGGCGGGCTGGACCATGCGCTGTGGGGCGCCCGGCGCTTCCTGGACGCCGCCGACGTGCGCTTCCAGCCCGGCGTGAACGAGGAGCTTGCCGCCACCTCGATCTGGGGCACCCAGCAGATCGCGCTGCGCGGCCGCGGCACGGTCGACGGCGTGTTTTCCATGTGGTACGGCAAGGGCCCCGGCGTGGACCGCGCGGTGGACGCGTTCAAGCACGCCAACGCCGCCGGCACCCATCCGCGCGGCGGCGTGCTGGCCCTGGCCGGCGACGACCACGCCGCCAAGTCCTCCACCCTGGCGCACCAGAGCGACCACATCTTCAAGGCCTGCGGCATCCCGGTGCTGTTCCCGGCCAGCGTGCAGGAGATCCTCGACCTCGGCCTGCACGGCTGGGCGATGAGCCGCTACACCGGCTTGTGGGTGGGCGTGAAATGCATTTCCGACGTGGTGGAGTCCAGCGCCTCGGTGCAGGTGGACCCGGCGCGCGTGCGCATCGCGCTGCCGCAGGACTTCGTCATGCCGCCGGGCGGGCTCAACATCCGCTGGCCGGATCCGCCGCTGGAGCAGGAAGCGCGGCTGCTCGACCACAAGCTGTACGCGGCGCTGGCCTACGTGCGCGCCAACCGCCTGAACTACAGCGCGATCGATCCGCCGCAGGCGCGCTTCGGCATCATCGCCTGCGGCAAGGCCTTTCTCGACACGCTGCAGGCGCTGCAGGAGCTGGGGCTGGACCAGCGCGCCTGCATGGAGCTGGGCATCCGCGTGCACAAGGTCGGCATGGTGTGGCCGCTGGAGGCCGCGCTGACGCGCGAGTTCGCCCAGGGGCTGCAGGAGATCCTGGTGGTGGAGGAGAAGCGCCAGCTGATCGAGTACGCGCTCAAGGAGGAGCTGTACAACTGGCGCGCCGACGTGCGCCCGCGCGTGGTCGGCAAGTTCGACGAGCGCGACGGCGGCGAGTACGCCGAACCGCGCGGCGACTGGCTGCTGCCGGCGCGCTCGGAGCTGTCTCCGGTGCTGGTGGCGCGCGCCATCGCCGCGCGCCTGCAGCGCCTGGAAATTCCCGCTGACCTGCGGGCGCGCCTGCAGGCTTACCTGCGCGAGCAGGAGGCGCGCGGCGCGCGCCTGGCGGCGCAGGCGCCCACCGAGGCGCGGCTGCCGTATTACTGCTCCGGCTGCCCGCACAACACCTCCACCCACGTGCCGGAAGGCTCGCGCGCCCTGGCCGGCATCGGCTGCCACTACATGGCGACCTGGATGCCGGAGCGCAGCACCTACACCTTCACCCAGATGGGCGGCGAGGGCGCGCCCTGGATCGGCCAGGCACCCTACACCGACGAGCCGCACGTGTTCGCCAACCTGGGCGACGGCACCTATTTCCATTCCGGCATCCTGGCGGTGCGCGCGGCGGTGGCCGCCGGCGTCAACATCACCTACAAGATCCTCTACAACGACGCCGTGGCCATGACCGGCGGCCAGCCGGTGGACGGCACCATGACGGTGCCGCAGGTGGCGCAGCAGCTGCTCGCCGAAGGCGTGCGGCGCGTGGTGGTGGTGACCGACGAGCCGGGGAAATACGCAACGCGGCGCGGCTGGGCGGCCGGCACCGAGCCGGTGCTGCCGCCCGGCGTGGACCTGCTGCACCGGCGCGAGATGGACGCGATCCAGCGCCAGCTGCGCGACACGCCCGGCTGCACCGCGCTGATCTACGACCAGACCTGCGCCACCGAGAAGCGCCGACGGCGCAAGCGCATCGTCGGCGGCAAGCCGGCGTTTCCCGATCCGCCCAAGCGCATGTTCATCAACGACGCGGTGTGCGAGGGCTGCGGCGACTGCTCGGTGCAGTCGAGCTGCCTGTCGGTGGAGCCGCTGGAGACCGACTGGGGCCGCAAGCGCGTCATCAACCAGTCCACCTGCAACAAGGACTACTCCTGCGTCAACGGCTTCTGCCCGAGCTTCGTCACCGTCAAGGGCGGCAGCCTGCGCAAGTCCCGCGCCGCGCCGGTCGCGGCCGGATGGGGCGACCTGCCGGAGCCGCGCATCCCGGATGCCGCCAGCCCGTTCGCCATCCTGGTGACCGGCGTCGGCGGCACCGGCGTGGTCACCATCGGCCAGCTTCTGGGCATGGCCGCGCACCTGGAAGGCAAGGGCGTGTCGACGCTGGACATGACCGGCATCGCGCAGAAGGGCGGCGCGGTGCTGTCGCACGTCAAGATCGCCGACGACCCGGCGCGGCTCACGGCGCCGGCCATCGCCGGCGGCGGCGCCGACGCGCTCATCGCCTGCGACATCGTTGTCGCCGCCGGCCGCGAGGCGCTGTCGCGCATGGCCGCCGCGCGCACCCGCGCGGTGGTCAACGCCGCGCTTTCGCCCACCGCAAACTTCCTGCGCGACCGCGACTGGAGCTTTCCGCTGGAGCGGGCGCGCGCCGCCATCGGCGCCGCCGCCGGCGGCGGCGACGGCAGCTGCCGCTACGTCGACGCCGCGCAGCTCGCCGAGCGCCTGTTCGGCGACCTCATCGCCGCCAACCCGCTGATGC
Source organism: Nevskia sp. (assembly GCA_016779605.1). GTDB lineage: Bacteria > Pseudomonadota > Gammaproteobacteria > Nevskiales > Nevskiaceae > Nevskia. The sequence goes on from JADHNH010000071.1 coordinate 13,898, forward strand.
TCGGCTACGCCTGGCAGCAGGGCCTGATCCCGCTGGGCCGCGAAGCGCTGCTGCGCGCCATCGAGCTCAACGCGGTGGCGGTGGCGATGAACCAGGCCGCGTTCGAATGGGGCCGCCGCGCCGCCCACGACCTCGACAAGGTCATGGCGCACTGCGCGCCGGCGCCGCTGCGCGCCGCGCCGCCGAAGAGCCTGGACGAGCTGGTCGAATCGCGCCGGCGCTTCCTCACCGAGTACCAGGATGCCGCCTACGCGGAACGCTACGCCGCCCTGGTGAGCGAAGCGGCCGCCGCGGAAGCCCGCCTGCCCGGCGCCACCGGCCTGGCCGAGGCGGTGGCGCGCAACTACGCCAAGCTGCTGGCCTGCAAGGACGAGTACGAAGTGGCGCGCCTGCACGCCGACCCGCGCTTCCGCAAGAAGCTGGAAGCCACCTTCGAGGGGCCCTACACGCTGGAGTTCAACCTGGCGCCGCCGCTGCTGTCGCGGCGCAACGCCAAGGGCGAGCTCGTCAAGCGGCCGTTCGGTCCGTGGATGATGACGGCGTTCCGCCTGCTGGCGCGCCTCAAGTTCCTGCGCGGCACGCCACTGGACTTCGCCGGCTATACGCAGGAGCGCCGCCGCGAGCGCCAGCTCGTCGCCAACTACGAGCGCCTGCTGCGCGAGATCGTGGGCACGCTGTCGGCGGCCAACCACGCCACGGCGGTGGAGCTGGCTGCAATCCCCGACGCGATCCGCGGCTACGGTCATGTGAAAGAGCGCGCGATGGATGCCGCCGCCAAGAAAGAGGCGGAGCTGCTGCAGCGCTATCGCACGGCCGGCGCCAGGCAGGCCGCGGCAGCAGAGCCGGCGGCGGTGTCCTGAGGCGCCGCGGCGGCGTTCGCCGCCGCGGCGCAGATGGGACGCTAAGGCGCCGTCGAGGTGAGGTGTTTCAAGTAATCCGTCGGCCACTGGAACTCGGTCCAGCCCACGCCGGGCTTGCCGTCGATGCGGCATTCCATGGCGCCCTCGTTGAGCGTGGTCTGCGGGCCCGGCAGCAGCGGAAACACCGCGAAGTATTCGCCGGTGACGCGGGTGGTGCGGCCGGCGCTGTCGGTCACCAGGCTGTCGATGTGGGTCTGGCGGTACTGCGCGTCCACCTTGAAGTCGGTGTCCACTTCGGTGATCTCGGCCATGCGGCCTTCGCGGAACACGTAGCCGCGCAGGTCGGTGCGGCCGTAGGCGTTGATCTGCCAGGCGTGCACGCAGACGCCGTCGGCCTGCGCGTGCAGCCACTTCCAGTGCTGCGGCGTCAGCCAGTCGCGCGTGCCCCAGCTATGGTCGCGCGCGCCGGTGGTGCTGAACGTAATCGTGCGGTCGCCCAGGCGCAGCGTGCCGCTGATGCGGCCGGCCTGCTCCAGGCGGTTGTGGGCGGCCCAGCGCGGGCAGCCGTCCGGGTGGAAGCCGTAGGCGTAGGCCGGGTGCAGGGCTTCGAAGCGGCATTGCAGGCCGGCGCGCGGCGTGTCGATGCCGAACTCGGCGTTTTTCAGCTTGAGGTCCTGGCGCAGGTAGAAGCTGCCCACGCGCCAGTCGTCGAAGTTCTGGCTGGCGGGCACTTCGCGGTCCGGGATGTGCTCGACGATCGGCTGGTCGCCGACGCCGGGCCCGAAGGCGGCGAACACCGCGCCGGCCTGGCTCGCCTTGTTGACCCAGGTGTAGACCAGGGCGGCGATCTTGTGCTCGGGGATGCAGAACACGTAGGGCACCGATTCGCGTGCCAGCGGCTCGTCGGCCAGCACGTGGCGGGCATCGTTGACGGGGTCCAGCTCGGGAACAGGACGGTTGGGGATGACGGTCTTGGCCATGGGTTGCGGTCCGCTCGGTACGGGTGGTCGGGGTTGCCGCGGCAGCCGGTTCAGGGCGCGCGCGGAAGGTCGTATGCCATAAAACTAGTTTCGCACAATTCGTGTGGCGTGCCGACCAAGTTTACCGGCCTCTTTCGCGGGCCTTGCGCCTGCGTCAAGCTGCAAGCATCCAGGCGCGCAGCGGCTACCGCGCCGGTCCATTCACCAGCGGGGGAGCCATGACCTACCAGACCATCGTTTATTCGGCGGCAGCCGGCATCGCCACCATCACCTTGAACCGGCCCGAAGCGCTCAACACCATCGTGCCGCCGATGCCCGACGAGATCGAAGCGGCGGTGACGCAGGCGGTGCGCGACCCGGCGGTGAAGGTGATCGTGCTGCGCGGCGCCGGCCGCTCGTTCTGCGGCGGCTTCGACTTCGCCGGCGGCTTCCACCACTGGGACGAGCAGATCAACACCGGCGGCGCCTGGGACCCCGGCAAGGACTTCGTCTTCGCCACCGCGCCGGCGCTGTCGCCGACGCAGAAGTTCATGAGCTTCTGGCGCTCGCCCAAGCCGGTGATCGCGCAGGTGCACGGCTGGTGCGTCGGCGGCGGCAGCGACTACGCGCTGTGCGCGGACCTGGTGATCGCCAGCGAGGACGCGCGCATCGGCACGCCGTACGCGCGCATGTGGGGCGCCTACCTGAGCGGCATGTGGATCTACCGGCTGGGGCTGACCCGCGCCAAGGAGTACGCGCTCACCGGCAAGCCGCTGTCGGGCCGCGAGGCGGCGGACGTCGGCCTGATCAACCGCGCGGTGCCGTTCGCCGAGCTGGAGGCGACGGTGCAGCGCACCGCCGCGCAGCTCGCCACCATTCCCGCCTCGCAACTCGCCGCGATGAAGCTGGTGGTCAACCAGGCCTACGAGAACATGGGCCTGCACTCCACCCAGATGCTGGGGCCGATCCTCGACGGGCTGATGCGCAACACGCCGGAGGCCTTGCGCTTCATCGAGCTGGCCCAGGCCAAGGGCGTGCGCGCCGTCGTCACCGAGCGCGACGGGCCGTTCGGCGACTACAGCCAGGGGCCGAAGGAGCAGCAGCCGGATCCGAACAACGTGATCCGGCTGTGAGATCGAAGCGGCCTTCTCAGGCTTTCCTGCCGGCGCCGACTACCACCGCCACCAGGATGCAGGGCTCGGTGCCGGGATTGTGCCAGGCGTGGCGGGTGCCGGACTGCACGTAGAAGTCGCCCGCCTTGAGGCGCTTCTTCACGCCGTCGTCGAGCTCCAGGTCCACCTCGCCGGCCATGATGATGCCGTAGTCGATGGTCTGCGAGGTGTGCATGCCGGGCTGGTCGTGCTCCATCACCTCGCCCAGCCCGGGAAGCTGGTCGAGCATCTTCTGCGCCGCCTTGTCCATGTCCACGCCGCGCTGGAGCGCTGCCTCCGCCTCGGCGGCCGGCGGGATGCGCACCACCAGGAAGCGGGTGCCGCCGGGGGCGGGAAAGAACTGGTGCGGCGTCAGGGTGGGGTCGCCGGGCGGCGAGGGCACCACCGGCACGCCCTCGGTGCCCCAGAGCTTGGTGATCTGCAGGCCGCCGCCTTCGTGGGCGACATGGAACGGCGGCGCGCCGTCGGATACGAAAACGGATTTGCCGGACGGCGTGTGGCCGGTGACGAGACGTCTCATGTCGGTTTCTCCTTGCAGGAAATCTTGCGGACCGCCCCGCGGCGCGTGCCGCCGGCGGCAATTCAGCGCAGCAGCTGGTCCACCTTGAAGCCTTCGGGCATGCGCAGGAACAGCAGCCTGGCCGGGCCTTCGAGCACGCGGGTCTTGTGGCCCTTGCCGCCGGTATCGTCGGCCATGAACACCTGGCCCGGACCCCAGCGGCGGATCTGGCCGTCGGTGGTCTCGACTTCCAGCCGGCCGGTCAGCACCAGCACGAGCTGGCGGTTCGGTGCGCCGTGCCAGCTCTGGTCCAGGCCATGCGGCAGCTCGGCGAAGATGGCGCTGCCGACGTCGAACGGCTCGCCCAGCTGGTAGTCGTTGCCGTATTCGTCGGTGAACGTCTTGGGGAACGGCAGCTCACGCTGCTCGAAGCGCGAGCCGCCGTCGGGCGTCTCGAAAAAGCGGATGATTTCCATGCCTCCTCCAGGTCAGGTGCGGCCTTGTGCGCGGCCGCTTTCATAGGTCCAACGCGCGACGAAAAGATTGCTTAGCGCGCGGCGGTGTTCTGCAGGCTGCACCAGGCCGCGATCGACGGCGGCAACAGCCCGGGCGCATCGCGCGCCACCGCCACCGCGGCCCAGCCGAAGACGAAGCCCAGCTCCACCACCAGCATCAGGCCGGCAACGCCGCGCCAATGGCGGAATACGCGGCGCGGCGGCGGCTCGGGTGCGTTCATCGACAGGGAGGGCTCGACGATCGGCAGCCCGAGCAGGCGCCGCAGGCGCCGGCGCCAGCCGTCGAACAGCGCGAAGCACTGCCCGATGATGAAGGCGGCAAATGCGCAGCAGGCCATGGTCAGTCGACCGGGCTGACCCGCACCGCGTTGCGTTCGTCGAGACTCACGCGCAGCCTCCCGGCTCCGGTCGTATCGGCGATGATGGCAGGGTCCAGCGCGCCGCTGCAAACGTAGCGCCGGCCCGGCTCAAGCTGGCCGAGCTCGAGCGTCACGTGCTTGCCGCGCGCGCCCGGCCGGCCCGGGCGCAGCACCAGGTCCAGCACGCCGCCGTCGTTGCAGGCGCGCGTCACCAGCGCATCCGGATACGGCGCAGCCGTCAGCAGCGGCCCGTGCAGGCGCTCGACCGGCATGCCGCGCGCATGGATGTTGCGACGCGTGCCGGGCGGCTGGCTGAACAGGCACACCAGCATGCTGTGCGCGACCGGCGAGACCTGCTCCAGCTCGGTGGCGCCGTCGTGGTCGAGGTGACGGAACTCGCTGCGCAGGCGTTGCCTGAGCCGCTCGGCGACCTCGGCGTCGCCCATCTCGGCCGCCGCCGCGCCGACTTGCGCGTAGGTCGAGCTCATCGACTTGCGGTAGTTGCCGGTGTCGATGGCGTCCCAGCCGCGCGTCACCAGCTCGACGCCGTCGCCGGCCAGCCGGATGAAATCCAGGCGGGCGATCTCCCAGCTGCGCCGCGCCAGGTCCGGCATCACGCCGTGCAGGAAATGCGCGGTGAAGCAATCGGCCATGGCCGAGGTGAGCGCGGCGATGGTCAGGCCGGTGTGCGCCGAGCGGATCGCCAGCGCGCGGCCGTCCAGGGTCATGAACTCGTCTTCGAAGCGCTGCCGGTAGTCGGTTTCGATGTCGGCCCAGTAGCCGGTGCCGAACAGGCGGTCGTGGATCATCAGCGAGATCGCGCCGAAGTTGTTGCACATCGGGTAGATCCAGTTGGGCTCGCAGGGGAACAGGGTGAAGCGGCTGGCCTTGAAGTTGCGGTGCAGGATCTCCACCAGCTGGTGGAACGTGTATTGCCATTGGCGGCCGTCGCGATGGCGCAGCACGAACGGCTCGTCGCAGTAGCGGCGGTCGCCGGTGTTGGAGATGTACTCGGCCAGCAGCGCGCCGTACCAGCCCGAGTACATGATGTTGTCGTTGGGGATCGGGTCCGGATCCAGGCGCAGCCGGCCCCAGGCGTTTTCCAGCTGCCAGTATTTCCAGATGCGATGGTCCAGCATCTTGTCGTGCAGGTTGCGCTGCGCCTGCGACAGGTAGCCGCGAAACGCCGGCAGGTTGCCGTACTGCACCGTCGCCAGCGCATAGCCGGTACCGCACAGCTGGTAGCGCACCGCCGCGGTCTGGAACTGGTCGATGAAATAGAAGCCCTTGAACTCGTCCAGCGGCTGCAGCGACAGGTCCAGCAGATGGCGCAGGTAGCCGGCCGCCTCGGCCGACAGCTCGGCGACTTCCGGCAGCGCGCCGTCGGCCGCGGCGGGCCGCGCCGCCAGCCGGCTCAGGTGCACGTTGCGGCGGTCGCGGTCGCGCAGCGCCGCGCGGCGCTGGCGGGCGCGGCTGCGCGCCACCGTGATGCCCAGCGCAGCGACTGCGGCCGCCAGCAGCCAGGGCGCGCCGCTCCAGCCGTGCCGCGGCGCCAGGGCGCCGGCCAGCAGTGCCATGCCGAGCCAGACGACGACCGGTGCCAGGACGTTGCCGCTGCCGAACCAGGCGAACAGCGCCACGCAGAACAGCAGCAGGCTCAAACCAATTCCGGCCAAGCCGCCGGCGACGCCCCAGGCGCCGCCGGCGAGGTGCGCGGCGAAGCCGCCGCCCGGCAGCACCAGGCCGAGGCCGAAGGCCTGCCAGAACGGCGCTGCGGCGAGCCACGCCAAGGCCAGCCCGGCGCCGCACAGCAGCAGGTATGACGCCGCGCTGCGCCGCAGCCGGGCGGTGGCCACCGGGCCGTCGAGCCGGCCGCGCTCGGGAATCGTCGCCACCGCGGGACGTTGCGGCCTGCCGCCGGCATCCGGGCGCGCAGCACCGGGGCCGGCGGCATCCGCGGAAAATACGGGGTCGACGGTGCTCATGGCGGTTTCCTCTGGCGGGTTGGGTGCCCGGCTGCATAGATAGCACAGGAGCGGCCGGCCGGGATTCGTGCCGGCGCCGCAGCGGCGGCGAGCCTTGCGCTACGCTAGGGCCTGTTCACGCTACTTGGATCGCTGCGACGGCGGTCATTTTTGCCCAGCGCAAGGAGAGAGGCACGTGGCATGGTCATTCCATGCGAGTGCCGATCGACGCCGCGATGGGCAAAAATGACCCCGTCCCTTCGGGTTGCGCCCAAAATCGCGCCCGGCTGCGTTGCTCGTCGCTCATTTGGAATAACCAAACCACGCTCCTCGCGCCTTGCCGGGCACAATTTTGGGCGGCAACGCAGCGACCCAAGTAGTGTGAACAGGCCCTA
>JADHNH010000072.1 GCA_016779605.1 Nevskia sp.
GTGGAAAACGACAGCGAGAGCGCCTCGGTGGAAATCAGGATCGGGCCGCGGCACTGATCTTTGGGCGGCGGCCAGTGCATTCCCGTCTCATAGCCGCTTCGGCAATCGGCCAGGCACAGCGCAATGCTTGCAGTCGGGCGGCACTTAGGTTCAGTTCCCGGGCGTTTCCGGTGGCTGCACACGCGCCGGCTGTTACTGGTCGGCATTGGCCTGTTCTGGCAAGCGGCGGGCAACGCCATGACGCTTGAAATGTCGGTCGGCGACGTGGCTGGCCCAGGCTGGCAGGCGCATGGCGTGACCTTGCAGTGGGATACGCACCGCGCCGCGCGGCTGCAGGCGGAACGCATCGCATTGGCGGGCCTGGATGGGCCGATCACCGCGTTGGCGCTGGAGTGTCCGCAACCGCAAGCGGCTGCGCTGCCTGTCCGCTGCGAAGGCGGACACATCTCCGCGCGTCTGCCGCGGATCGGTGGCGTTTCCGGAAATGTGCGCGCCGCTTTTGCCGACAAGCGCACCTGGTCCGTCTCCACCGCGCGCCTCGATACACCGTTCGGACCGCTGGCGCTGGATTTCAGCCCGTCGCCGCAGGGGCTGCGCGGACACCTGAGCAGTTCCGGCCTGAACCTGGCAGGCGTGACCAAAGCCCTATCCGCCTGGGGAGTGAAGCGGCGCTTCGCCGCCTCCGGCCGCGCGGACGTCGATCTGCAGTTGCTGCTGCGCGACGATCGCAAGGTCTCCGCACGGTACAAGATCGGCCTCAGCGGATTGACGCTGAGCGAACCATCCGGTCGCTACGCCAGCGAGAAGCTGGCGGCATCGGTCACGGGCACCGCGGCCTCGGACGGCAAGTCGGCAAGACTGCAGGCCGCATTCGCGCTGCCTGCGGGCCAGCTTTACTGGGAACCGGTGTTCGCCGATTTCGGCGTTCATCCGCTGCGTGGCCAGGCCGAACTGGCCTGGGCGGCGAAGCAGCGGCGCCTGGAACTGACCCATGCCGTCTTCGAGCAGGACGGCGTTGCACAAGGCGAGTTGTCCGGTGCGCTCGATCCGGCACAGCCGGTGGCCACCGCGGCGCTGCAGGTGCGCACGCTGACGGTGCAGTTCCCCGGCTTTTTCGAGGTTTACGTCAAGCCCTTCCTGGCGGGCAAGCCGTACGAGGACCTGCAGAGCGCGGGACACGCCACGCTGCGTGCCGCAGTCGAGCACGGCAAGCCGGCCCGGCTGGACCTTGACCTGCAGGACCTGAGCGTCGACTCCGCGCGCTTGGATGCGGGCGTCGTGGGCGTAGACGGCAAGGTCCAGTGGGACGCCGACAGTACGGCCGGAGAGTCGCATGTCCAATGGCGCGGCGGCCGCTTCGGCAAGCTGCCGCTCGCAGGCTCTGTCCTGCGCTTCCGGGCCGGCGCGCGCGGCGTTGCGCTGACGGCGCCGTTCCTGCAGCCGGTGCTCGACGGCGCGCTGAGCGTCAAGCGCTTCGAAGCGGCGAACCTGGGCGCGCCGGACCTGGAGGCCCGGTTCGATGCCCAGGTGGAGCCGATCAGCCTGGATCAACTGTGCCGCGCGCTCGGCTGGCCGGTGTTTTCGGGCAAGCTGTCCGGCGTGCTGCCGGGGCTGCGCCTCCACGCGGGCGTGCTGGCGGTGGACGGCGCGCTGACCGCGCAGGCGTTCGATGGTGCCGTTGCGGTGACGGGCCTGCGTGTGACGGACCCGCTGGGGCCCTTACCGCAGCTCTCGGCGGACGTGCGGATGCGCGGCCTGGACCTCGCGGCGCTGACCGGCGCATTTTCCTTCGGCCGCATCGAGGGGCGGCTGGACATCGATGTCGATGCGCTGCGCCTGCTGGCCTGGCGGCCCGTCGCGTTCCAGGCGAGGATGCAGACGCCGCCGGCCGACCCTTCGCGGCACCGCATCTCGCAGCGCGCCATCGACAACATTTCCTCCATCGGCGGCGGTCCGACCGGGGTGCTGTCGCGCGGCTTCATGAGCCTGTTCAAGGATTTCGATTACGACCGCATCGGCCTGAGCTGCGTGCTGTCCAACGGCGTATGCCGCATGGACGGCATCGGCCCGGCGCCCAACGGCGGCTACTACCTGGTCACGGGGCGCTGGCTGCCGCGCATCGACGTGATCGGCTATACCCATGATGTGAGCTGGGACGTGCTGCTGCAACAAGTGGACAACGTGCGGCACGCGCAGAAACCGGAAGTGCGATGAGCGCACCTGCGGCCGTCTCCCTCCAGCACCTTTTCTTCACGTGGAACATCGGAGAGCAAACATGAAACGTCTGCAGTCCTTGTCCTTGCTGGCCGCGCTGCTGGTGACCGCCGCCTGCGTCACCATCAACGTCTACTTCCCGCAGGCCGCCGCACAAAAAGCCGCCGATCGCATCATCGAAGACGTCATCAACGCCGGGGGCAAGAAGGACCAGCCTGCGCCGCAGGCGCCGTCCGCGGCTCCGCAGTCCCTGCTGGACCTGCCGCAGCGCGCGGCGCTGGCGGTGCTGGACGCGCTGGTCCCCGCTGCGTACGCGCAGGCCGATATCGACATCTCCTCGCCGGAGATCCAGCGCATCAAGGCCTCGATGGAATCCCGCTCCGCCGGCCTGCGCCCCTACCTCGGCTCCGGCGCGGTCGGCTTCACCGCCGACGGCATGGTGGCGCAGCGCGACGCCAATCTCATTCCTCTGCCCGAGCGCAACACCGCGCGCACCCTGGTCGCCGGCGAGAACGCCGACCGCACAGCGCTGTATCGGCAGATCGCCGTAGCCAACGGCCACCCCGAGTGGGAGTCGCAGATCCGTCAGACCTTCGCCGCCCGCTGGATCGCCAAGGCGCAGCCGGGCTGGTGGTACCAGGATTCCGGCGGAAGCTGGAAGCAGAAGTAGCCGTTCCCGCCAAGCTCTGCTTTTGGCGCCGCCCCGTTCAGCGGTGCCGGTCGATCACGACCCGGCGCAGTAGACCGGGAAGTGGTGGATGGTTGCGCCGTGTGGCGGAATGCCCTGGAAACGACAAGAGGTGCCGAATGATCTGCAACGCGTTCCCACGTAAGCGCACACCGAGCTTGGGGATGCGAAGCCCAAATAAACCGCAGTGGAAACGAGTGGCTCTTTGAGTAGGACCCGACGATTTTGCCTGGAGCAAAATCGGACGCCCGCAGGGCGGCCCCGAGTGCAGCGAGGGGTGAGGCGCACGGATGCGCCGAGCAATCTACGACACAGTCGTAGGTGAGAGCGCACTACAGCTAGGACTTGCAGCGGTTGCCGGAAGACCGCTACTGATGCGGATGGCTCCCCGAGTAGGACTCGACGATTTTACCTGGAGCAAAATCGGACGCCCGCAGGGCGGCCCCGAGTGCAGCGAGGGGTGAGGCGCAGGGATGCGCCGAGCAACCTACGACGCAGTCGTAGGTGAGAGCGCACCAGACCCAAGGGATGCAGCGGTTGCCGGAAAACCGCCGAGGATGCGGTTGGCTCCCCGAGTAGGACTCGACGATTTTGCCTGGAGCAAAATCGGACGCCCGAAGGGCGGCCCCGAGCGCAGCGAGGGGTGAGGCGCAGGGATGCGCCGAGCAACCTACGACGCAGTCGTAGGTGAGAGCGCGATGCGGCTTGAAAGAGTACAGCGGCAGGATGAGGCAATGCTGCCGGAAGTGGCTCCCCGAGTAGGACTCGAACCTACGACCCAGCGATTAACAGTCGCTTGCTCTACCGGCTGAGCTATCGGGGAACGCTGCGGGTCGCATATTTTAGCTGAGCTGGGGTGTAAAGCAACGGGTTGGCCGATTCGGGATAGGGCGGCCCCTCCCCCATGCCCCTTGTATGTTCAACGCGGCCATCCTTGGCGAGGCGGTGCGGTTACCGGAACGCCCGGCCCGGCCATCCATGGCCGGTCGTGCGGGCCAGCCGACGATGACATCGAGTCATCGTCGAAGCGCCGTCCCGCACCCTCTCCCGGAGGGAGATGGGTTTGCAGGCGGCGCTTAGCTACGGGCGAAGGCGTCGATGCGCTTCAGGCTTTCGGTGAGCACCTTGTCGCTGGTGGCGAAGGACAGGCGCAGGCAACCGGCGGTGCCGAAGGCGGAGCCGGGCACCACGGCGACAAGGGACTCGTTGAGCAGCTTGTCGGCCAGCACCAGGTCGCTGGGCAGGTTCTTGGCCTTGATCAGGGCGCTTACGTCGGGGAAGGCGTAAAAGGTGCCGTCGCCCGGCGGGCAGCGCACGCCCGGGATCTTGTTCAGGCCCGCCACCAGCAGGTCGTGGCGGCGCTTGAAAGCGGCGGTCATCTCGGCCACGCAGGACTGGTCGCCGTTCAGCGCGGCCTCGGCCGCCACCTGGGCGATGGAGGTGGGGTTGGAGGTGCTCTGGCTCTGGATGTCGGCCATGGCCTGGATGATCGGCTTGGGGCCGCAGGCCCAGCCGATGCGCCAGCCGGTCATCGAATAGGTCTTGGAGACGGCGTGGATCACCACCGTGCGGTCGTACAGGTCCGGGCAGGCGTTGATGATGTTGGAAAACGGCTCCGGCGCCCACAGGATCTTCTCGTACATGTCGTCCGAGGCGATGATCACCCGCGGGTGCTTGCGCAGCACCTCGCCCAGCGCCGTCAGCTCGGCCTTCGTATACGCCATGCCGGAGGGGTTGGACGGGCTGTTGAGGAACATCAGCCGGGTGCGCGGGGTGATGGCCGCCTCCAGCTGCGCGGCGGTGATCTTGTAGCGGGCGTCGGCGCCGGTTTCGATGAACACCGGCTTGCCATCGGCCAGCAGCGCCATGTCCGGGTAGCTCACCCAGTAGGGCGCCGGCACGATCACCTCGTCGCCGCTGTTGAGCAGCGCCTGGCACAGGTTGTAGCAGGCCTGCTTGCCGCCGCAGGAGGCGACGATCTGCGCCGGCGCGTAGTCCAGGCCGTTGTCGCGCTTGTGCTTGTCGGCAATGGCCTTTTTCAGGCCGGGCGTGCCGCCCACGTTGGTGTACTTGGTGAAGCCGTCGCGGATGGCCTTTTCGGCGGCCGCCTTGATGTGGGCCGGGGTGTCGAAGTCCGGCTCGCCGGCGCCGAGCGAGAGCACGTCCTTGCCCTGGGCCTTGAGTTCGGCGGCCTTGGCAGTGACGGCCAGCGTGGGCGATGGCTTGATGCGGCGGACGCGTTCGGAGAGTTCCACGGATTTTCCTCGAATATTCCGGGGCCTGGGGTACAGGCCCGTTCAAACGGTGCGGCAAACGGCGCAGAATGATACGCAAAGCTGCGGCACTTCACACCTGCCGGCGGCAACCGGTTCCAGCCCCCATTATCCTCCCATGCCCAACCCGCCTTCCAAGTCCGAACCCCTAGCCGACAGCGCCTCGGGCAAGGTGGTGCGCCTTCGCGGCGGCGGCGAGTCCGGCGGCTTCGCGCTGCGCGCGGACTGGGAGCCGGCCGGCGACCAGCCGGCGGCGATCGCGCAGATGGTGGAAAACCTCAACGACGGCCTGGCCCACCAGACCCTGCTGGGCGTCACCGGCTCGGGCAAGACCTACTCCATCGCCAACGTCATCCAGCGCGTGCAGCGGCCCACCCTGGTGCTGGCGCCGAACAAGATCCTGGCGGCGCAGCTTTACGGCGAGTTCAAGGAATTCTTCCCCGACAACGCGGTGGAGTATTTCGTCTCCTACTACGACTACTACCAGCCGGAGGCCTACGTTCCCTCCACCGACACCTTCATCGAGAAGGATTCCTCGATCAACGAGCAGATCGAGCAGATGCGCCTGTCGGCCACCAAGGCGCTGATGGAGCGCCGCGACGCGGTGATTGTGGCCTCGGTCTCCGCCATTTACGGCCTGGGCGACCCGGAGAGCTACTTCCAGATGGTGCTGCACGTGGTCAAGGGCGACCGCCTGGGCCAGCGCGAGATCATCCGCCGCCTCACCGAGATGCAGTACACCCGCAACGACGTGGAGCTGGCGCGCGGCACCTACCGCGTGCGCGGCGAGATCATCGACGTGCACCCGGCGGAATCCGACGACGAGGCGGTGCGCATCGAGCTGTTCGACGACGAGGTGGAAAGCCTCACCGTGTTCGACCCGCTCACCGGCGAGCCGCGCCGCCGCCTGCCCCGCTACACCATTTACGCCAAGAGCCATTACGTGACGCCGCGCGAGCGCATCCTGGCCATGATGGCGGGCATCAAGGACGAGCTGCGCGAGCGCCTGGAGCATTTCCGCACCCACGGCAAGCTGCTGGAGGCGCAGCGCCTGGAGCAGCGCACCATGTTCGACCTGGAGATGATCCAGGAAATCGGCTACTGCTCCGGCATCGAGAACTACTCCCGCTGGATCACCGGCCGCAAGCCGGGCGAGCCGCCGCCCTGCCTGTTCGACTACCTGCCGCCGGACGCGCTGGTGGTGATCGACGAATCCCACGTCACCGTGCCGCAGCTCGGCGCCATGTACCGCGGCGACCGCCAGCGCAAGGAGACCCTGGTGGAATACGGCTTCCGCCTGCCCTCGGCGCTGGACAACCGGCCGCTCAAGTTCGAGGAGTTCGAGCGGCTCACGCCGCAGACCATCTACGTCTCCGCCACGCCCGGCCCCTACGAGCTGGAAAAGTCCGGCGACACGATTGTGCAGCAGGTGGTGCGGCCCACCGGCCTGGTGGACCCCGAGGTGGAGATCCGCCCGGCTTCCACCCAGGTGGACGACGTGCTGGGCGAGATCCGCCTGCGAGTGGAGCGCAAGGAACGGGTGTTGATCACCACCCTGACCAAGCGCATGGCCGAAGACCTCACCGACTACCTGCACGAGCACGGCGTGCGCGTGCGCTACATGCACTCCGACATCGACGCGGTGGAGCGCACAGAGATCATCCGCGACCTGCGGCTGGGCAGCTTCGACGTGCTGGTGGGCATTAACTTATTGCGGGAAGGCCTTGATTTACCGGAAGTTTCACTGGTGGCGATCCTCGATGCGGACAAGGAGGGCTTCCTCCGCTCGGAGCGCTCGCTGATCCAGACCATCGGCCGCGCCGCGCGCAACCTGAACGGCCGCGCGATCCTCTACGCCGACGAGATGACCGGCTCCATGCGGCGCGCCCTGGACGAGACCGACCGCCGCCGCGGCCGCCAGGTGGAATACAACAAGCTGCATGGCATCACCCCCAAGGGCGTGCGCAAGCGCGTAACCGACGCCATGCGCTCCGGCTACGAGGCGATCGAGGACGGGCTGGTGCTGCGCGTGGCCGAAGCGCAGGCCGGCTACGCACACCTGTCGCCCGACAAGCTGGCCAAGATGATCGCCAAGCTGGAAAAGGAGATGCACAAGGCGGCGCAAAACCTGGAGTTCGAGCTGGCCGCCAAGAAGCGCGACGAGCTGCGCGCGCTGCGCGAGCGCAGCCTGGGCGCGGGGCTGGCGCACGGGGCCCGCGGCCACTAGGGCAAATTCGCTTTAGCCATATACGAGCCCCCGCTTGCCGGACAGGGGATGACTTGTCTGCGCTTAAACGGCAAATGCTCCAGGCGCGGCGCGCCGCTTCGTCAACCACCGCTGCGAAAAACGCCTTCACGCCCCGTTCCCGCGCTCCGCGGCAGGACTGAACGCACCGGTGCGGCGCGGCCGGACGCTACTTGGCGGCGGCAGCGCCGGGCCGCGGCGCATCGGGGCGGTAGCCGTCGGTCAGCGTTTGCAGGAACGCCTTGAGGTCAGCGATGTCGGCGCGGCTCAGCGCCGGCTTGTCGCCGGGCTTGCCGCCGAACGGCTTTTCGAGATTGACGTTGGCGCGGTACTGGGGCGGCAGGTCGTCGAACCGGTCCACGTTGCCGTCGGTCTTGCGCGGGTACCATTTTTCCGGACGCACGTCGCGCTGGGCATAGAACTCCAGCACCTGGTCCAGGCTGTGGAACACGCCGTTGTGGAAGAACACGCGCCGCAGCGCCACGTTGCGCAGCGAAGGCGCGCGGAAACGGCCGCAGTATTCCGGATGATCGCGCAGGTCCGTACGCGCCGGCCCGCACAGGCCCAGGTCGTGGAACGCCGGGTCGGCGTTCGCCGGTATGCCCTTGTTGCGCGGTACGCCCACGGCGACGTAGCCGAAGTCGGTGAAGCTCGGCAGCGCGCCCTGCCGGGGCTTGCTCGGATGGCAGCTTGCGCAGTTGCCCTTGGCCGGGCTGTCGAACAGCGCAAGCCCGCGGGCTTCCTGCGGGCTCAGTTCTGCGCGGCCGCGCAAGTAGGCGTCGTACTTGCTGCTGTATGGGTAAAACTCGGCCGGCTCCTGCTGGAACACCTCCAGCGCCATCAGCACCGCCTTGAAGGCCAGGGCCGGGTCCTGGAATACGTCGTCGCCGAAGGCATCGCGGAACTGCCCGGCATAAGGTGCCTGCCGCACCTTGGCGACGACCGCATCGGGGCTGGCGTTGGCCATCTCGAACGGCGACAGCAGCGGCAGCCGCGCCTGATCGTGCGCCGATTGCGCCCGCCCATCCCAGGTGCGACCGCCGGCGGTGCCCTGGTCCTCGGCGTCGTTGCCGTCGTCCTCGTAGTAGTGCTCGGTGAACGGTGGCACGTTCTGGCCGTAGCGCAGCGAAGGCACGGCGCGGAACCCGGCCAAGGTCAGGTCCGCTCCCCCCGGCTGCACCGCCCGGTCGTCGGGCGGTCCGTAGGCGGACTTGGGATCGTGACAGCCGGCGCAGGCCATCTTGCCGGAGGCGGAAAGCGCCGGATCGAAGAACAGCGCGCGTCCGACCTCGGACATGGCGCGCGGGCCGGGTGTCTTGGAGAACCGTGTGGCGTAGAACGCCGCCTCGCCCTGCGCGGCTGCGGCGGGCGGCGCAGCGGCCACCCGCGCAGGGCCGGCGCTGCGCGGGTGGCAGCCCGCAAGTATTGGCACCGCGACCAGCAGACGGAGCGGCCAGGCGCGCACGCAGCGCAGGATCGATAGAGCCAGGAGGCACATAAGGGCCGCGCTTTTTTAATCGAACCGCGTTGCATCCGCGTGACACAAATCGGTCGCCAGCCCTACATCTTCGCGTCATGCGGCGCTTACAGAATCGATGCGATTCCAACGCAACGCCAGGGAGATGACATGAAACTCGGATGGGAATTCCGCGGGCGCGTGCCCGCTATGCTGGTGGCCGCGCTTGCGCTCGGCCTGGCCGCCTGCAGCGACAACCACAACAGCACCAACACCACGCCAGCTGCGTTCAGCTTCACGCCGAGCACCGGGGCAGCCCTCGGCAGCGTGCAGACCAGCAACGCCATCACCGTGAGCGGCATCAACCAGGCCACCGGGATCGCCGTTTCCGGCGGCAGCTACAGCGTCAACGGCGGCACCTACGGCACCGCCGCGGGCACGGTCAACAATGGCGACACGGTGACGGTGCAGGAAACCGCCGCCGCCGCCCCTGCCACCACCACCACCGCCACCCTCACCATCGGCGGTGTCAGCGGCAACTACTCGGTCACCACGGAGGACGCCACCGCGGCGACCACCCACGGCCTGCAGAACAAGGTCGACACCATCGTGGTGATCTACGCGGAAAACCGTTCGTTCGACAGCATCTTCGGCAAGCTGCCCGGGGTGAACGGCCTCAGCACCGTGGTGGACGACGGCGGCGTTCCGAAGGCGGCCTACGTGCCGCAGGTCGACCGCGACGGCAGCACCGTGCTGGCCACCTTGCCGCCGGTCTGGGGCGGCGTCACCGCCGCCGGCAACACCGACAACGGCGGCAACCCGCGCACCGTCACCCAGGCGCAAAGCACCGGCCTGCCCAATGCGCCGTTTTCGGTTGAGACCGCGTTCACCGCGGCTTCCGGGCTCACGCTCACCACCGGCGATACCACCCGCGACCTGGTGCACCGCTTCTACAACGAGCAGATGCAGATCAACGGCGGCAAGATGGACAGCTACGCCGCCTGGTCGGATTCCGGCGGCCTCACCATGGGGCACTACGACTACACGCAGTCCACGCTGGTGGCCCTGGCCAAGCAGTACGTCGTCGCCGACAACTGGTTCAACGGCGCTTTCGGCGGCTCGTTCCTGAACCACAGCTATCTGATCTGCGCCTGCGCTCCGCAATACCCCGACGCCGACACCAAGGCCGCCAGCCGCATCGCCGCCGTCGACAAGGACGGCAGCGGCAACTACCTGCCGCATTTGACGGTGGACACCGCCAAGTCTCCGGCTTCGGCGCTGTCCGGCCCGCCGGTGTTTGTCGACGACGGCGCGATCACTCCGAAGGACTACTTCGGCGCCGGCGACGGCTTCCGCGGAATCAACACGCTGCAGCCGGCTTACCAGCCCAGCGGCAATGCGCCGGCCTCGGCCAGCGCAGCCGACCTGCCCTACGCCAATCCGGCCGCGACCAGCACACTGCCGCCGCAGACGCAGACCAATATCGGCGACCTGCTCGCCGCCAAGAACGTCACCTGGAAGTGGTACGCCGGTGCCTGGAACGCCGCGCTGGCCGACGGCACCCGCGACCCGGCGGCCCCGCGCACCGTGATCTACGCGCCGTCGTCGCCGCGGGCCTCGCCTGATTTCCAGGCCCACCATCAACCGTTCAACTACTACGCCGAGTTCGATCCAGCCACGCACGCGGATGCGCGCACCGCGCACCTGAAGGACGAAGCGGACCTGCTCGCCGACGCAGCCGCCGGAACGCTGCCGGGCGTCGCGTTCTTCAAGCCCCAGGGCAACTTCAACCAGCACCCCGGCTACGCCAACCTGGACGACGGCGACAACCACCTGGCCAACATCGTGGAAAAGCTCAAGGCCAGCCCGCAGTGGAACAAGATGGTGATCGTCATCACCTACGACGAGTTCGGCGGCGCCTGGGATCACGTGGCCCCGCCCAAGGGCGACCTGCTCGGCCCCGGCACGCGCCTGCCGGCGATCATCATCTCGCCGCTGGCAAAGCCGGCCTTTGTCGACCACACGCAGTACGACACCGGCTCGATCCTGCGCCTGATGACGCGCCGCTTCTCGCTGGACACCCTGGCCGGCCTGACCGCGCGCGACTCGGCGCTGGTGGCCAACGGCGGCCAACCCATGGGCGACCTGACCAATGCCTTGACGCTGTACTGAGCTCAGGCACGCCACAGTCAAGCCTTCAAGGGCAGCCCTCGGGCTGCCCTTTCTTTATGTGGCCCGCGCGCGCCGCCCGGCTTGCCGGCCATCACCGGCTCAAGTAAGCTTCGTCTTCTGTGTCTGCGCAGGCGCGTAGCTCAGCTGGTTAGAGCACCACCTTGACATGGTGGGGGTCGTTGGTTCGAGTCCAATCGCGCCTACCAATTCCTTCAAACCTCCGCAGTTGGACTCTCACCAACGACCCTCCGGGTCGTGGTTGGCAGGCCCCTCCCTGGGCCTGCCCCCTCCGCTTCGCTCCGGGGCCGCCCTACGGGCGTCCAAATTCGTTCCAGACGAATTTGTCGAGTCCAATCGCGCCTACCAATTCCTTCAAGCTTCTGCAGTGGGACTCTCGCCAACGACCCTCCGGGTCGTGGTTATTCGACCTGTCCGAAATATGCAGGCCTCAGGAACTCGGATTCGGACCTTCGGCGAGCCATTGCCGGATTTGTTCATATACCTCGGCCCGGCCGATCAGGTCCATGTGGTTCATGCCGTAGGCCAGCCATTGCCTTGCTGCCGGAAACGGCAATGCGCGCGCCGGATCGTCGTGGCGGCCCAGGGCGCTGTTCACGGTTACGAGCCCGTCGCCGGGGAGGCGGCCGTTCAGGTCAGCGTGCTGCCTCGCGGTGGTGGCGGCGATTGCGTAGCACCGTACTCCTTCCGGCAGCGGCACCGGCCTGGGGTGGTCCGCCGAGTGCTCGAAGCGATCGCGGCCCTCCCAGTCTTCGTCGAGTAGGCTGCCGTGGCGCAGATCGGTGATGGCGGCGCTGCGGATCTTGCCGAGGCGCGCAAAGGGGGCCGTAAAGGGGTTGCCGCCCAGGATCAGATCCACCCAGTGCCCGCCACGCTCCAGCGGCGCCCCGTGGTGCGGCGTGCCGATGAACACCAGCTTCTTCAGGTACCGCGGCCACGCCTGGCCCTGCAGCTTCGCGTAGTGGCAGGCGCTGCGTGCCACCAGGCCGCCCAGGCTGTGCCCGATGATCGTCAGCTCCCGCACCGGCACCGGCCATTGCCTCACCAGTGCTTCGAGGGCGCCGGCGAACGCACGCCCGTTGGTCGAGATGTGGCAGCCGCTGTTGTAGCGCAGGAAAACGGACGTGTAGCCGAGATCGCGGGACAGGCTGGCGCCGTAGTTCTGTCCCAGGCGGGTCCATTGCAGGTCGTTCATGCACAGACCGTGCACCAGCACGGCGAGCTTGCCGCCTGCCTGCGGAATCGCCGCGGCGAGCGCTTTGCGGTCCAGTTGCAGGCGCTGTCCGTCGTAGCACAGGGCCATTGCCGTCGCCAGCGGATTTCCACTGGCCGCCAGGTAATCGCCCAGCACTCCGTTGAGCGCGGCCAGGAGAACGTCGCGCCCCGGCCAGGTGCTCTGCCCGCCGACCAGCGGCGCGAACTGCGCCAGCACGACATCGATCGCCGCTCCGGTTAGGCGGGTGATGCCGCGAACGCTGCCGTAAACCAGCAGCCGGATGCCGCGGATCGGGCCGTGCACCGGCCCCGCGATCGGCGCCACCCGGCGCTCCACGTTCTCATGCACCGCCTCCACCAGGTCCGCCATGCGCGCCGTCGCATCGATCGCCAAGCGCGTGATTCCACGAAGATCGGCGACCGGGCTGTTCTCATCCATATGCAACCCAGTATCGCGGATTGGCGGGCGGGGATACGTCGGCAAGCCCAATCCGGGGCGCTCCGTGTGCCGAGCGCCGCTTGCTCGTCACGCTGTAGCGCTTGCCGCTATCCGGCAACAACCCGGTTTCGTCCCGCACGCTTGGCTCGGTAGAGCGCCGAATCGAGCCGCTGCAGCAGCGATTCGGCGCGCTCGCCCGCCATCAGCTCGACAACGCCGAAACTCGCGGTAACCGGGTCTTGCAGCGGTTCCAAATGACGCGCGGCGAACGCCGCCCTGATGCGCTCGGCGGTGTCAAGGGCGTGCTCGCGGCCCGTGTGCGGAAACAGGACGACAAATTCCTCGCCGCCGAACCGGGTTGCAATATCGGTCGCCCGGACGTGTTCGCGCAATAACTCGCCGAATGCCGCCAGCACCTTGTCTCCGACATCGTGGCCGTAGGTGTCGTTGATGCGTTTGAAGTGATCCAGGTCGGCCATCAATGCGGAAAGGCGATCACCGGTGCGTTCGGAGCGGCTTATCTCATTAGCCAGCGCCTGATCCAGCCGGCGGCGATTGCCGACGCCCGTCAGCGGATCGGTGAGCGAAGCCTCGACAATCATCACCTCGCGACGTTTCCTGGCGATGTTTTCGCGCGCAAGCGCCTGCGTGGTGACCGAGGATTCCTGGTTCAGCTCCGTCAGGACGTCGAGGCTGCGTTCCAGGTCGGCGATGTCGTACTCCGCAAGCACTCTGATGCGCGGTCCGGCGCGCCAGGCGCGTCCACGCAAAGTGCGTGTCTTGCCGTCGTAGTCGCCGATAGTCATCAGCCCGCGATAGCCGTCGCTTTGGCTGTCTGCGGCTGCCACCAGCGCCGCAAATGCCGGCTGAATGAAGAAACGCGCGACATTGTCGCCGATCGATGGCTCGCCCTCGCCCGGCAGCAAACGCAGGAAGCCGGCGTTCGCTCCCAGCAATACCCCGCTCGAATCCAGTATCGCCGCGGCTACCGTCAGCAGGGCGTCCAGGTCGACCGCAAATGATTTCATTGTCAGCCGGCCTGTCCGGCGAGTTGCGAGGCGGAAGCGACGGCGGAGCCAGCGTCGCGGCTCCAGGTGTCGACACCGAGCGCCCGCACCAGGCCTCCGAACTGATTGATCGCCAGCCCTCCGACGATCACCGGTGGCCGTGCCGCGCCAAACGATTGCGTCAGCCGCGACATGATGTCCTTGACGACACGGAGCTGATGCGCAAACGACACCGACAATCCCAGCAGATTGGGTTTGAATTGAGCAACGTGCTTGATCAGGGCGTTCGTTGGGACGTTCGCGCCGAGATATTGCACGTCCCAACCCGCCAGTTGGAATGCGTCAGCCACCATCTGCAGTCCGACGGCATGCTGATTGCCCTCGACGCAGGCCAGAACAATGGTGCTGCCATTGGCCGCGGGTATCTGCGATTTCAAAAGTCCGTGCATCATCACCGACTGCGCAATCGCGGTGGCCAGGTGCTCCTGGGCAACCGTGACTTGATTGTCCTGCCACTTCTTTCCAATCGTGTACAGCGCCGGTTGTACCATCTGCAACTCGGTTTCGACCAGGCCGCGACCCTGATCAAGGCAGCCGTCGAACAGCGAATGTGCGGCACGCCGGTCGCCGGACAGCAGCGCGCTGGCAAATGCCTCGCATTCCGTCCACGCGTTCGGAATCGGATCGATGCCAGCCGGCCCGGCAGCGTCGCCATGCAGGAATTTCTCCTTCGCCAGGTGCAGCGCCTTGACGACCAGCCCTGCATCCGGCTCGGCCATATGCGTGGCAAAAAACTCCGAAAGCCAGTCAAGCGACTGTGAAAGATGCTCGGCAGGTATGTCTCGCACGGCCAGCACGCTGGCGAGCCAGCGCAGGTAGTCCACCATCGGCTGGACGATTCCGAATTCGAGTACCGGCCTTAGGAATTCAAGGTGAAATCCGAGATCCTCGCGGCACGCGTCGCGCCCGCGCTGTCCGAACCGGGCATAGACGGCGTCGTGGCAGGCATAAAATCTCTCCGTGACGGCGTCAATTGCATCCGATCGGAGTTGCTCAAAGCGCTCCAGGCCTGCAGGACCGAGCGCAGGCGTGTCGACGTTCATGCTGTGCGGCCGGGACTATTCGGCGAATAGCTCGAAAAAGCTGATTTCAGCGCTCTTGGGCACCAATTTCAGGCCTTTTGGAATGCCGCTGTGCGATTCGTGGTAGCTGTGGCTTTTGTGCCAGGCGTGAAAACACTTCTCGTCGGACCAACGCGTCACAAGCCAGATCTCCGCAGGATTGCCGATCGGGCTCATCACCTGCATGCCGATGAAACCCTGCGCCTGGTCGACCAGATGCGGGCGCGCGATGAATGCCTGGCGCACCTGCTCCGCCATATCGTTGCGGATCGTAAAGCGGCTAAGCGCCACGAACATGCGGTGCCCCCGACACTAAGGCGCGTATGAAACGGCTTTTCTGCATACTAACTCTGGGCGATCAATGTTGCACCATTGGCGATTGCGGGCAACGCTTGGGGTCGTCTGGAACCGCAGCAAGCCTTGCGGCCGCGTTTTCCGACCGCCTGACGACCGGGCTCTTGGCCAGACTTGGTCGACGCCGGCTTCGAGGTCCGACCCAGCGGCGGCCTGCCATAAAAGGAGCCATCCCTTGCCCAAATCACCAACTCGTCCCCGCTGGCAAACCTGGTGGACCCGATGACCGATCCGGCCAACAGAGGCGTCAATGCGCCGGCGACGGACAGAATCAATTTCATTTGAAACCAATTCGACGTACGGCC
Organism: Nevskia sp.; assembly: GCA_016779605.1. GTDB lineage: Bacteria > Pseudomonadota > Gammaproteobacteria > Nevskiales > Nevskiaceae > Nevskia. Next base: position 15,508 of record JADHNH010000072.1, read on the forward strand.
CAGGAACGCCTTAACTGCGTCTGATCGTCCTGAACCTACTGGTCGCCGCCGCCACCCGCCGCCATAGGCCCCACAGCCGCCAAGCGGTCATCGCCAGCGTCACCAGCGACAGGCCGCGCACCTCCGCGCTCCTGCCGCGCCGCCAGAGCAACCGCAAGAGGGAGAGTCCGGCAACGGCCAGCAGCACCGCCGGCCAAGCCGCCCGCACCTGGCGCAGGCCGCGCTGCATGCGGTCCACTTTCCGGATCGGCGCATCGAGGGCATTCAGCAGTTCGACGATCTCGCTGCGCTGCGCGGCGAGCTGCAGGACCAGCGCCGTGTGCCGCGCCGCGTCGCCCGCCCGCGCCGCCATCAGGGGCGCTCGAGCGCGCGGCGGTCTTTTTCCAGCTCCGCCCGGGTGGCGTCGAACAGCGTGGAAGGCCGCCCGCGCCGCGCGCGCAGCACCAGGATCAGCACCGCGCAGGCCGCCGCCGCGCCGCACAGCAGCGCGCCGATCGCGCGCAGGCGCCAGGGGGTGTTCCAATAGGCCGCGATCACCAGCGCGGCCAGCATCTCCACGGCGAGGAAGCCGCACAGCAGCGCCGCGGCGGCCAGCGCCGCGGTGCGCCCCAGGCGGGCGGCCTCCGCGGCCGCTTCGAGCTTGGCCAATTCCAGCCGGGTCTGCCCGTTGGCCAGCAGCCGGCTCAACAGCTGCCGCAGCGTGTCGGCCAGCGGCGGCGGCTCCTGTCCCGCGGAACGGTTCACGGCGCCGCCACGGCGGCGCCCGCCGGCAGCGCCATTCAGCGGCGCCGGCTGCCGCCGATGAGTCCGATCACCACGCCGATCAGCAGCGCCACGCCCACCGCTTGCCAGGGCCGCTCGCGCACGAAGGCGTCGGTCGCCTGCGCCGCCGCCTTGGCCTGCACCACCGCCTTTTCGCGCGCCTCGTCCAGCGTGGCGCGGGCCGACTTCAAGCTGGCGGCCACCTTCTCCCGCACCGCGCGCACCCCCTCGCCGGACAACGAGGCGGTCGCCCGCATCAGCTCCTCGGCATCCGCAATCAGCGTCCGCAAGTCAGCCTTCATCTTGTCCGGGTTTTCGCCGGTCTGCTCCACTGCATCGTTCATTGCATGCTCCCCATGTTCTCGCCCGCCCGTCCCGCCTCCGCGGCCATTGCGGCGCATGGCCCAGGCCGCGATGGCCCCGAACGGGCCGCAGCGGGCAGAATAGCGCAATCCCGGTTGTTGCAGGCGGGGCGCGCGGTGGCGGACGGCGTGCCTGTCAGCCGAGGGAGATGCCCTATTCACCCCCGCCCTGCCATGCCTTACGAGGCACCACCGGAGAACCCGATGCCCACCGCCGAAACCCTGGAACGCTTCATCGCCCGGGTCGAACAGAACGCGCATGCCGAAGCCTGCGAGGAGTTCTACACTGCCGATTCCACGATGCAGGAGAACCAGTCGCCGCCGCGCATCGGGCGCGATGCGCACGTGGCCAACGAGCGCAAGGTGATGGCGCGGGCCAGGTCGGTCTACTCGAAGTGCTTACGGCCGGTGTTCGTCAACGGCGACCGCGTCGTCATCCGTTGGATCTTCCGCTTCGACTGGCCCGACGGCACCGTCACGCAAATGGAAGAGCTGGCCTACCAGCGCTGGGAGGGCGAGCGCATCGCCGAGGAAACCTTCTTCTACGACCCGGCTCAGCGCGTGCCGAAGAAGGCGGCGGACCAGCGGTAACAGGCTGGCGCGGAGAAACTCTTCGAACCGCCAGGCGACCGGCGGGGTACGCTACGCCGAACCTGGCTTGCTGCGCTGTGCGGAGGCGTTCACCATGGCTTATGGATTCCTCGATATTGCCTCGACTGCGAGCGTCAAGGCGGCGCAGCAGGCCAACGGCAGCCTGGAATACTGGTCGAAATTCTCCGGCAACCGCAGCTTCGACCGATTCACTGCGAACGAGGCCGCGTTCATCGCCAGCCGCGACAGCTTCTACATGGCCACCGTCTCGCAGAGCGGCTGGCCCTACGTGCAACACCGCGGCGGACCGCCCGGCTTTCTGCGGATGCTGGACGAGCGTACCCTGGGATTCGCCGACTTCCGCGGCAATCGCCAATACATCACGCTCGGCAACGTCACCGCGGACGACCGCGCGGCGCTGTTCCTGATGGACTATCCCGCGCGGCGGCGCCTGAAGATCCTGGCGCATGTCGAGGTGAAAGCCCTGGCGGGCGACGCTGAGCTGGCGTCGAAGCTGACCGTGCCCGGTTACAAGGCGACGGTCGAGCGGGCGATGCTGTTCCACCTGGCAGCCTTCGACTGGAACTGCTCGCAGCACATCACGCCCCGCTTCACCGAGACCGAGATCGCCCAGGCGACGGCGCCGCTGCGCGATCGGCTGAGCGCCCTCGAAAGCGAGAATGCCGGGTTGCGGGCCAGGCTCGCGGGTCAAGCAAGGGATTGATCGCCACGATCGGCACATCCGCTGCCGCCTCTGCAACTACGCCCCCGCCTTCGTCGCTGCCGCGCAATCGGCCAGGATCTTCTGGAAGCGCGGATCGCTGCGCAGGCCATCCCAGATCGGATCGAGCTTGAGGTCGCCATAGGGCACCCCCGCCGGCTCGCGGAGCTGCTGCGCCAACACCTCGATCGCCTGGTCCTTGCGGCCAACCAGCTCACGCGCGCCCGCCAGGGTCTGTTCCTGGAATTGCTTCTGGAAGAGATCCTTGCCGCTGCGCGCCACGCTTTCCTGCGCTTCGCGCTCCGCGCCCTCGGCATCGCCCAGGCCGGCGTCGATCAGCGCCAGGTTGGCGGCGATGTTGCCGTTGTCGTGCCAGACCGCCCGCAGCGCTTCCAGCTTCTGCTTGCCCAGCGCGAAGGTCGCCCGCGCCCCCGCCTCGTCGCCGGCCCAGCGTTGGGCCCAGCCCAGGGCCGGGTAGTAGCCGCCCGAATACCCGTCGAGCATGAAGTCCGGCGCGTTCAGCGCGGACTGGAGCGTGCGGATCGCGGCCGCGTAGTCGCGCCGCAGCACCTGGTATTGCACCTGGTAATTCAGGTTCGACGCATCGTCCAGCTGCGGCGGCACGTTGGCCAGCACGGCGCCGGCGGCGTCGAGGTCGCCCAGGTTCATCAGCGATGCCGCCTGCTGGATGAGCAGCGAGGCGTCGTTCGGCTTGATCGCCAGGGCGCGCTCGATCCAGGGCTGGGCTTCGCCCGGCCGGCGGATCGCGTTCAGGGTTTCGACGATGCTGCTCAGGAAGCTCACGTTGCGCGGGTCGCGCGCCAGCGCGCCGACCAGCAGGTCGATGGCATGCTGGTAATGCCCGCGGCGCCGCTCGACGAACGCCAGCCCGCCGGTCGCGTAGGCCTCGTTTGGCATGCGGCGCTGCGCTTCCTCGAACGCGGCGCTGGCGCCGTCGAAGTCCTTCACGCAGCGGTACAGGTAATACGCCTTGGCCAGCCAGGCCTCGCCGGCGTCCGGCGCCAGCTGCGTGGCCATCTCCGCGCCGCGGCGCGCGGCGGCCAGGCGCTCTTCGCTGAAATCGAAATTGAAATAGATCAGCGAGTCGGCCTCGGTGCCGTGCGCCCAGGCCAGCGCAAAGCCGGGATCGAGCGCCGCGGCCTCGGCGAAGTAGCGCGACGAGGCGTACACGGTCTCGTGGCTGAACGAACTCTTCTCGGCGTCGAGCCCGCGCAGGTAGGCGTCGTAGGCCGCCGCGTTGAGCGTGGGCTTGGCGCTGAGCTGGCGCTGCTCGGCGCCGGTGAGGCTGGCGTTGAGCGCGCTGGCGATGGCGCTGGCCACCTCGCCCTGCACGCCCAGTATGTCGTCCAGGTTGCGGTCGTAAATCTCGGCCCACAAGTGGGCGTCGTCGTCAGCGTGGATCAGCTGCACGTCGATGCGCACCTTTGCGCCGACTTTCTGCACCGAGCCTTCCAGGATGTTGGCCACGCCCAGCGCGTGCGCGATCTCCTTGAGGTTGCCCGGCCGGCCGCCGTACTGCTCGGTGGAGGTGCGCGAGATCACCTTGAGCGAGCCGATCTTGGCCAGCCTGGTGAGAATCTCGTCCTGGATGCCCACCGCGAAATAGGCGTTGGACTTGTCGTCCGACAGGCTCTCGAACGGCAGCACCGCGATGGACTTGTCCGTTGCCGCCGCGGCCGGGGCCGCGGGCGCGGCGGCCGGCACCCGCCGCAGCAGCGTGCGGTCGACCACCACGTAGCCCAGGCCGAGCAGCAGGAGCACGCCGAGTATGTAGTTGAGCCTGCGCTCCAGGCTGCGCCGCTGCGCCGCCACCGCCTGAGCCTCGCCGCCCTCCGCCGGCAGCGCCTCGGTGCGCACGATGCCCTGCGGCGTGAGGTCGAATACCCAGGCCAGCACCAGCGCCACCGGAAAGCCGGCCACCACCAGCAGCACCAGCACCCGCTGCCCCAGCGCCGACACGTCGAATACCGGCAGCACCTGGGTGACGACCTGCACCAGCAGCCAGCCGGCAACCGCGTACATGGCGCCCACCTTGTACACGTGGCGCCGCTGCAGCTCGGCGAAGAACGAGGGCCCCTTGCTCATGACCGCGTGCTCATGGATGGGGGCTCATGGTAGCCGGGTCATGGCTGGCCCGCGGGCTTGGTCGCCGTCTCGGCGTCGGCGATCAGCTTGACGAAGCGCGGATCGCCGCGCAGCGGATCCCAGATCGGGTCGCGCTTGAGCCGCTCGACCGACATGACCTCTCCCGCCGGCATCGCCAACAGCTGCGCGATCAGTTTCAGGGCAGCATCGGGCGCGCCGGCGTAGGTTTGGATTTGCGCCTGCCCGACCAGCTGGTACACGCCGAAATAAGCGTCCTTGCCGATCGGCAACCGATCCACCGCGCGCTGCGCCGCCTGCAA
>JADHNH010000073.1 GCA_016779605.1 Nevskia sp.
TGATGGTCTTGATGATGGCGTAGACCAGCCGCAGGTCGCCGGCGGTGGGCTGGCGCCGGGCGAGGATGCCGCTGCATTCCTCGTCGATCAGCACTTCGAGCTGGTTGACCTTGAAGTCGTTGCGCGAAACCTCCTCGCCCAGGATGCCGTCGTTGTCCATCAGGGCGCGGGTGGCATCGACGATCTGCTGCTCGACGAGGCCGCCCATGGCCAGCACGCGCTGGCGCACGTCTTCCAGCTCCTCGTTGTACTGGCTGGACGTATGTGCTTTGTAAGAGGACAGGGTCATGGCGGGTATTATCCGCGGATCGGGCCGGCACCGCTAACGAAAATTCACCGCCAATTGCGCGGGCCAACGGGCGGCGGCACCGGGCCGGAACCACCTGCGCCGCCGGAATCGCGCACTCAGTCCCTTTTGCTTCAACGGCTTACGACAAATTATTGCAGTACGCCGGTACGCTATCAACTCTCGGTGACAGGGACGTGACAGCGCCGGTATGCGCCTTGCCGGCCGGCTCAGCCGCGATCCATGCGCTTGGGCTCGTAGCGCACGCCGGTGCCCGTTTCGGGCGTCACGTCGACCGCGACGAGCTCGCCAGGCTGCAGCCCCGACACTATCTCAGCATAGTCCGTGCCGGACAAGCCCAGCCGCACCTGCCGCGGCCGGGCTGCGCCGCCGCTGTCGAGCACGTAGACCTTGGCCTGGTCCTGGTCGCGTTCGTGGATCGCGCCCAGCGGCACCGCCAGCGCCTGCGGCCGCTGCTTCAGCGGCAGCTGTACCTGCGCATACATGCCCGGCGACACCAGGTCCCCGGCATTGTCGAAATCGAATTCCGTATGCATGGTGCGGGTATCGTCGGCGAGCTGGTGGCTGATGCGCGACACCGCCACGTCGAACCCCTGGTCCAGTGCCGGCACCAGCGCCCGCGCCGGCCGGCCCACGGCGACGTCGGGCACGGCGGACTCCGGCACCATCACCACCAGGCGCAGGCGCTTGAGCTCGGCGATGTGGAACATCGCGTTGCCCACCCCCGGCGCGCCCACCAGGGCGCCTTGGTCGACATAGCGCCTGCTGATCACGCCGTCGAACGGTGCCAGGATCCGGGTATAGGCGTCGGTGTCGCGAAAGCCGGTGCGGTTGGCTATCGCCTGCTTGACCGAGGCTTCGGCCGCGGTCAGCGCCGCGGCCGAGGCATCCGCGCGGGCACGCGCCGCGTCGAGATCCTGCTGGGCCACCAGCTCCGGCCGCTCGCGCGAGACGCCGAGCAGGCGCTCGTAGATACCGCGGTCGTCCTGGCTTTGCGCCCTCGCCTTCTGCACCTGCTGCTGCGCCACCGCCACCGCCGCGTCGGAGCTCGCCAGTTGGTCCTTGAGCTCGGGCACCTCGAGCACCGCCAGCACCTGGCCCTGGCGCACCGCGTCGCCCACGTCGACGTTCATCTTCTGCACGTAGCCGCGCACCTTGGCGTCGAGTTCGGCCTCCTGGTACGGGCGGAACTCGCCAGGCAGTTCGATCTGCTGGCTGATGTCGCGCGGCGCCGCTGCGACCACCGGCAGCGGCTGCGCTACCGCCGCCGGCGGCGGCGGCGGCGGCGGGCCGAACAAGGAAGCGTGAACCACGAAAGCCAGCGCGGCGATCGCCGCAAGTGCGGCCCCGCCGGCAATCGCCCCGCTGCGCCGTGACTTGATTCCGAACATGGTGCCGGTTCCCTCGTGAACCGCTGTGTCGTTGCGCGCGCCGCTACAGGCGGCCGGTCTCGAAGGCCAGGCGGGCCTGCGCGATCCGGTACTCGTAGCGCGCGCGGATCGCGCCGATCTCCGCATTCACCGCGTCGAGCTGGGCGTTGTTGAGCTCGACGATCGAACTGATGCCCAGGCGGTAGCGCGACTCGGCCAGGTTCAGCGCCTGGTCTGCAGCAGCGCGCAGCTTCCCGGCCACGGCGACGCTGCGGAAATCCGCAACCGCGGCCAGCCAGGCCACCCGCACGTCGCGGCCCACTGCCACCTCGGCCGCATCCAGGTCGTCCTGCGCCTGGCGGGCGTGGAACACCGCCTCCTGGTATTGCGCATCCAGGCGGCCGCCCTGGAAGATCGGGATGCTCAGGTTCACTCCGCCTGCCGCGTAGTTTTCCGCCAGGCGGTCGTCGCCGTAGGGCGCGGTGCCGGCCGCGCCCACCAGGCTCAGCACCGGGAACGCCAGCGCCCGTTGCGCCCGCGCCTGCTTCTGCGCGGCCACCAGCCGGTCCTGCAGGCTCTTGATCAGCGGGCGGCTGGCCAGCGCATCGGCGATCAGGCCCTCCGCCTGCGGCGCCGGCGGCGGCGCCTCGCCGCCGTCGTCGACCGGCTGGTAGCGATGCGCGTCGTCCATGCCGATGACGGCGGCCAGCGCGGCGCGCGAGGCATCGACCTCATTTTCCGCCTCCAGCACCAGCAACTGCGCCTGCTGCAGGTTCACGCTGGCGAACTGCGCGTCGAGCTCGGATTTGAGCTTGTTCTTCTGCAGCAGCCCGATCTGCTGGTCGAGCAGCGACCGCTCGTCCACCGTCATGCGCGCAACCTGCAGCGTGGCCTGCGCTTCCAGCACACGATAGAACTCCGCGGTGACCTCCAGCAGCAGCGCCTGGCGGCGGTCCTCGTAGCCGTTGCGCGCGGCGCCGAGCGAAGCCTTGGCGCTCTCCACCAGGTTGTCGGTGCGGCCGAAATCGGTGACCAGCTGGCTCACCGTGACCCCGGCGGCGGCGCGGTCGAGCACGGTCGGCGCGTTGACCATGCCGGCGGCGATGCGCGGCTGCAAGGTCGAGCCCGGCACGCTGTCGTTGCGCGAACCGTAAGCCTTGGCGCCGGCGGCGGTGACGTTGGCGCTCAGCGCCGGCAAGTAGCCCGCCCGCGCTTCGGCGACGACCGAGCCGGCTGCGCCGACCGACTCCGAATCCGCCCGCAGCGCCGCGCTGTTCTCCAATGCGAGCTGGCGCGCCTGTGCCAGCGTGATCGCCTCGTCCGCGCCTGCGGCCGCGGAGGCTGCCGCCAGGCAGGTCGCCAGGACCATGCTGCCGAGAGACCGTGCGCCCACGTCAAGCCACCCCGGCGCCGGCGGGCTTGCCGCGGTAGGCGATGACGTAGGCCAGCGGCACGATGAAGACGGTGGTCACCACCGACACGGTCAGCCCACCGACGATCGCGCGCGCCAGCGGCGCATACGATTCGCTGCCCTCGCCGAGCTTCAGCGCCATCGGGATCAGGCCGATGATGGTCGCCAGCGAGGTCATCAGGATCGGGCGCAGGCGCGCCTGGCAGGCCTCCACCACGGCCTCGCGCAGCGGCCGTCCGTCGCGGATCAGGCGCCGGGTGAACTCCACGATCAGGATGCTGTTGGACACCACGATGCCGACCATCATCACCACGCCCATCAGCGACATGACGTTGAGCGTGGTGCCGGTCAGCAGCAAGGTCAGCACCACCCCGGTCAGCCCGGTCGGGATCGCCAGCAGGATCAGCAAGGGATCCATGAACGAGGCGAACTGCGCGACCAGGATCAGGTAGACCAGCAGGGTCGACAGCACCAGGCCGATGGCGAAGCTGCTGAACGAGGCGCTCATGCTCTGCACCGAGCCGCGCAGGTGCACGCGCACGCCTTCGGGCAAGGCGGTGTGCGCGACGATGCCGCGCACCGCCGCCTGGATGCGCGACAGGTCCTCGTGCGCGGTGGAGACGTAGACGTCCACCACCTTGCGCAACTGGTAGTGGTCGATCTCGGTCGGCGAAACGATGGGCTTGAGGCTCGCCACGCTGTCCAGCGTGGTGTCGTGCAGGCCGTCCTTCGAGCGCAGCGGGATCTGCTTGAGGTCGACCTGGTTGCGCACTGCGTTCTCGGGATATTGGACGGTGAGGAAATAAGCGTTGCCGCTTTTCGGGTCGATCCAGTAGCCGGGCGCGATCATCGCATTGGAGTTGAGCGCGGTGATGACGTTGGAAACGATCTCTTTTTCGGACAGTCCCATCGCCGCCGCCTTCACCCGGTCCACGTTGACCTGCAGAGACGGCGCGTCGATGTCCTGCGGCACCAGGGTGTCGGCCACGCCTGGCAGCGCGTGGATGCGGTGCGAAAGCTCCGCCGCCACCCGGTGCACCGCGTCGAGGTCGCCGCCGGTGACCTGCAGGTCGATCGGCGTCGGCAGGCCGAGGTTGAGCACGGCGTCGACCAGGCCGCCGGACTGGAAGTAGGCGGAAGCCTGCGGCAGTTCGCGATGCAAGGCCGCGCGCACGCGGTCCATGTAGTCGTAGCTCGATACCGCGTGACCCCGTTTCAAGCCGACCTGCACGAAGGCCGTATGCGAGGCCGAGTTGGGCGTGTACAGCGACGAGAACCCGGGCGTGGAGCCGATGTTGGACAGCACCAGGTCCAGGTCCTGGGGCCTGACGATGCGCCGCACGATGTCCTCGACCTGGGCCACCAGCTTTTCGGTGCGCAGCGCCTCGGTGCCGGTCGGGGCCTTGAGATTGATCACGAACTGGCCGGGATCGGTGCGCGGAAAATACGCAAAGCCCATCGCCGGAAACAGGCCGAGCAGCAGCACCGCCACGCCCAGCAGCAGGCTCAGGTTGCGCACCGGCCGCCCCAGCGCCAGCAGCAGGCTGTCGTGGTAGCGGTGCAGGAAGGCGTGGAAGCGCCGGTTGAACCCGATGTTGAAGCGCGCCATCGGGCCGGGCGGCGGCACCCGCCGCGCGCGGTCGCCGTGCAGGTCGGCCTGCGCCTCGGCGAACACGTCGTCGTGGTCGGCCACGTCGCCGGGCGCGTCGTGGTGCAGGATGTCCCTGGTCTTCATCAGCTTGGCGCAAAACAGCGGCACCACCGTCATCGCCACCACGTAGGAGGCGAACAGGGAGATCACCACCGACAGCGCCATCGCCGAGAACAGGAAGCGGCTGACCCCGTACAGCAGGGTGACCGGAAAGAACACGATGGCGGTGGTCAGGGTCGAGGCAAGCACCGGCAGCGCCACTTCCTTGCCGCCCACCTCGGCCGCCGCCGCCGGATCCTTGCCCATCTCCATGTGCCGGAAGATGTTTTCCAGCACCACCACGGAGTTGTCGATCAGCCGCGAGAACGCCAGCGCCAGGCCGCCGAGCACCATGGTGTTGACCGAGCTGCCGCCCAGCGACAGCACGAAGAAAGTCGCCAGCGCCGACAGCGGGATCGACAGGAACACCGCCAGCGTCGCCTTGAAGTTGCCCAGGAACAGCAGGATCATCAGGCCGGTCAGCAGCATGCCGAGCGCGCCTTCGTGGATCAGCGTCTCGATGGCGGTCTTGACGAACACCGACTGGTCGAACACGACCTTGGTGACGAGCTGCTTCGGAATGTCGACCAGGTCCTTGACCGCCGCGCGGATGCCGTCGACCACCGCGATGGTGTTGGAATCGCCGCCCTGCTTGAGCACCGGGATGTACACCGAGCGCTGGCCGTCGATGCGCACCAGGCTGGTCTGGATCGCCGATGCATCCCGGGCCTGGCCGACGTCGCCGATCAGCACCGGCGCGCCATTGACCGACTTCAGCGGGATGCTGTTGAGGTCGCCCATGCTGTCGACCTGGCTGTTGGTGTACAGCGAGTAGTCGTACGGCCCGATGACGACGTCGCCCGCCGGCAGGATCAGGTTGGAGTCGTTGACCGAGCGCACCACGTCCATCACGCTGAGCTGGCGCGCCTGCAGCTTGAGCGGGTCGACGTAGACCATGATCTGCCGGTACTTGCCGCCGAACGGCATCGGCACCGAGGCGCCCTGCACGTTCGCCACCTGGTTGCGCACGTCGTACTGCGCCAGGTCGCGCAGCCGGGCCTCGGTCAGGCCCTCGCCCTTGAGCGAGATCAGGCACACCGGCATGCTCGAGGCGTCGAACTTCAGGATCACCGGCGGCAGGGTGCCCGGCGGCAGGCGCCGCAGGTCGGCCATCGCCAGGTTCGAAATCGTCGCCAGGGCCTCGCTGGACGGCGTTCCCGGCTGGAAGAACACCTTGATCAGGCTGACGCCCGGCAGGGAACGCGATTCGATGTGGTCGATGCCGCTGCCGAGCGTGAAGAACCGCTCGAACGGCCCGGTGATCTTGGTTTCGATTTCCTCCGGCGGCATGCCGTTGTAGAACGTCGCCACCACCACGATCGGGATCTTGACTTCGGGAAACAGGTCCACCGGCATGCGCGCCAGGCTGGTGATGCCGACGACGGCGGTGATCAGGCAGCAGACGACGACGAAGTACGGGTACCTGATCGAAAATTTGGACATGGACCTGCGGCGTGATTGTTCGGGTGCGCCGGAGCGGCCGGGCCTGGGCCTGGCACATTCCGGCGCCGCGCATCTTGACAGGGCGGTCCGTGCGAAAATCCACACGGATTTCCCACGGTTGGAGGCTGCCGGCCAAGTCCATGACTCGCAAAGACAATCGCCCTCCGCAGGACATGGAGCAGGCGGCGCAGGCGGCGCCGCCACACAGCGTGGTGTGGCGTTTCGCCGGGGCCGAGTTCGACGAGCCGCGCTGGCAGCTGCGGGTGGCCGGCGTCCCGGTGGAGATCGAGCCGCGGCCGCTGGAAATCCTGCTGTGCCTGCTGCGCCATGCCGGCGAAGCGGTCAGCCGCGAGGAGCTGCTGCAGGCGGTGTGGGGACATTCGCATCTGAGCGAAAACGCGCTCAGCAACGCCGTAGGCAAGCTGCGCAAGGCCCTGGGCGACGAATCGCAGTCGATCATCGCCACCGTGCACCGCGTCGGCTACCGGCTTTCCGTCGCTGTCGAGCGGGGCGCGGCGGCGGCTGCGCCCGCTCGTCCCGCATTGACCGCAGGCGACCCGGTGGCTGCGCGCCCCGGCTGGCGCCTGCGGCACACCCTGGGTGCGGCGGCGACCACCGAAGCCTGGCTGGCAACGGCCGAAGAAGGCGGCGGGTCGCGGGTCTTCAAGTTCGGACATGACGGCGCAGGCCTGGCGCGGCTCAAGCGCGAAGTCGCCCTGCACCGCCATCTCGAGGAAAATCTCGGCGAGCATCCCGGGCTGGCCAAGGTGACCGGCTGGAACTTCGACAGCGCGCCATTCTTTGTCGAATGCGAGGATGGCGGCCGGCCGCTGCCACAATGGGCGCAGTCCCAGGGCGGCCTGGAGCAGGTGCCGCTGGCGGTGCGCCTGGCGTTGATAGCGCAAGTCGCCGACACCGTCGCCGCGGCCCATTCGGTCGGCGTGCTGCACCGGGTCCTGGACCCGGACTGCATCCTGGTCGATGGCGACGGCCAGGGCGGTTGGCGCACCCGCTTGATCGGCTTCGGGCACCCCGGCGAGGCGGCGGACACAGCGAGCATCGGCGCCGCGCCTGCCCAATCCGGCGAGGAAGGCCCTTTCGGCGCCCGCGATTCCACCTTCTACATCGCCCCGGAAGTCCTGATGGGCGGTCCGCGCACGGTGCGGTCCGACATCTATGCGCTCGGCGTGATCCTGTACCAGCTGATCGCCGGCAACCTGCGAGAAAGCATGGCACCGGGCTGGGAAGGCCGCATCGCCGATTCCTTGCTCAGGCAGGACATCGCCGAGGCGGCCAACGGCCGTCCGGAACGGCGCCTGGCCACCGCCGGCGCCCTTGCCGAGCGGCTCCGCGGCCTCGAGCGGCGGCGCCAGGAACAGTTCGAGCTGCGCCGCCAGCGCCTGCGCTCGCGCACCGCGCTGCTTGGTCTGCGCCGCGCGCGCCAGCGGCGGCCCTGGGTGATGGCGGTCGGCCTGAGCCTGGCCCTGGGCCTGGCTGCCAGCATGTTGTTCTTCCAGCGGTCGATGCGCGAACGCGACGAAGCCCTGCGCCAGCTCGCCAGGTCCGAGGCGGTCAACAGCTTCCTCGACCACGACCTGCTGGCGGCGGCCGACCCCAATGTCGGCGGCGCTGCCGGCGTGACGGTACTGCAGGCGGTGCACCGTGCGGCGGAAAAGATCGACACGCGCTTCGGCACCTCGCCGCAAGTCGCCGTGGAGCTGCACCGCACCGTCGGCAACGCCTATCGCACGCTCGGCAACTATGGCGCTGCCGAAACCGAGTTCCGGCGTGCCTATGCCATCGCCCTGTCGAGATTGGGCGGCAATTCCGTGACCACCGCCAACTGCGCCCTGCAGCTCGCGCAACTGCTGGCCTACCGCAACCGTTACGAGGAAGCCCAGTTCCTGATCGACGACGCCGGCCGCATTGCGCAGCGCGACCGTTCCTTCGATCCGATGGTGGCGATGCGGCTATGGGACGCGCGCGCGCTGCTGGCACGCCACCGCACCGACTTGGTGGCCGCGGCGGCGGCCTCGCAACGGTCGCTCGAGCTGCTGCAGCAGTTCCGGCAAAGCGATCCCGCCGGCTACGAGGCCAACATCGAGCAGATCTTCCTGATGCGCCTGCACATCGACGACCAGTTCCGCGACGGCGGCCAGCCTGCCCGGGCGGAAGGCCTCGAACGCGGGCTGGTGGCGGATCTCACCGACCGCCGCGGCACGCGCGACCCGCTGACCATCCGCGCACGGCGCCAGCTGGTGGCGAGCCTGGTGTCGGAGGGCCGCCCGGAAGAGGCTGCGGCGCTGCTGCCCGATCTGCTGCGCGACGCCAGCCTGACGCTCGGCGAGGACAACCGCGTCTACCTGGCCATCCTGCGTACCCAGGCACAGGTCCTGGCGCAGCAGCGGCAGTGGGCCGCGGCACTCGACGCCGCGCGGCGCGCCGAAGCCGGTGCCAGCAGGCTCTACGGGCCGCAGAACGACGCGACCGTGCGCGCCATGCTGGATACCGGCAGGATCCTTGCGCAATGCGGACGTTCCGACGAGGCGATCGGCAAACTCGGCGGGGCTTACGCATCGGCCGCCGCCATCCAGGGTCCCAAGGGCCTGCTCACCGGCCTGGCCGCCTATTACCTGGCGGACGCCTACCTCGACGCCGGGCGGCCCGCCACCGTGCGCCCGCTGCTCGACGGCCTGGATGCAGCCTCCCTGGCGAGCGCCGCTCCGGGGCAGGACTGGAGCGCCCGGCTGAGCTACCAGTCGGGCCGCTACGAAATCCAGACGCGCAACCGCGATCCCGCGGCCGCACACCTGCAGAAAACACGGCGGATCGAGCGCTTCGGCCCGGATGAGCCGCCACGGGCCGCGATACCCGTGGAGCTGGACAGAGCGGCCAATCCGGGGTGAGGCCCTTCTTCTGAGGCGCACTTTATTCGATTGAGGGATTAGTAAATTTCTTTTTATTCCTTCTAATTATTAACCGGTCCGGGCAATGTCTCCCGCGCCAGCCGCGACCCAAGCCGCCGGCGACCACAATCGACCTCGGGAGACGACCTTGAAGCACTTTTCACAGCGCGCCGCCACCCTCGCCGCCGCAGCCCTCGGCATCGCCGCCGCCGGCGCAGCGTCGGCGGACCAGGCCACCACGCTGGGCGGGCTGGTGGTGAAATCCGACGACGGCAATTTCATCTTTTCGCTCGGCGGCCGCATTCACTTCGACTACACCGGGATCATCCAGGACAAGAACAGCGGCTTCGACAGCGGCGCCGCGGAAAACGACGGCGGCTTTTATTTCCGCCGCGTGTTCATCAGCCTGTCCGGCAAGATCTACGGCTGGCGCTACCGCATCGACGAGGACATCGCCAACACCAGCAACCCGGCCGCCGGTTTCCAGGACATGTTCATCTCGCGCGACCTCGGCAGCTACGGCACCGTCCGCATCGGCCAGACCCGCGCCTGGCACAGCATGGATTCCCTTCTGAGCAACAACGACAAGATCTTCACCGAGCGCAACGTGCTGTCGGAAAACGGCCTGTTCGGCGGACGCGACTATACCGACGGCGTGTTCTACCGCTACAACAAGACCAACGCGTTCAAGGGCAACGACAACTTCTGGGGCGGCGTTTCGGTGTATTCGCTGAACAAGGCCGGCTCCACCACCAACCAGGGCACCGGCACGCCGACCCAGGGCATGGGCTACAACGCGCGCCTGGCGTATGCGCCGCTGTTCACGCCGCGCCACTGGGTGCACGTCGGCAGCAGCTTCAGCAGCGACCACGCCGACAACGGTGCCGCGCTGAGCACCGGCTACAGCACCTGGTATTCCTACAAGGGGGTGGCGCAGAACATCATGAGCCTGAAGGGCGACCAGCCTGCGACGACCGGCACCCTGGCCCAGATCGCCGGCGGCAACAACCCCAACGCCAACACCGTCACCGCCGAGCTGGCCAGCGCGCTTGGGCCGCTGTACCTGCAGGGCGAGTTCGGCCAGGCCAAGCTGCGCCAGCCGCACCCGGTGTCCGGCGCGCCCAACGTGCAGACCGCCGACGCCTTCTCGGTCGAAGGCAGCTACTACCTCACCGGCGAGAGCAAGGTCTACGAGCCCGGCATCGGCACGATCAGCTCGCCCAAGCCGCTGCATCCCTACGGGGCGGTGGAGGTGGCGGTGCGCTACGACTACATCCGCAACCGCAACCTGCCGGCCAACGACACCAAGACCTGCGCCCCCGCCATCGGCTCGATCCGCGCCGGCAGCTTCATCACCAAGTGCTCGATCTCCTCGCTCGACGCCGGCGTGAACTACTACATCAACCCGAACGTGCGCTTCATGCTCGACTACTACCACGGCACGTTCGACCTGGGCAACGCCGGCAAGGACAAGCCGGACGCGGTCAATGCCCGCTTCCAGATCGCGTTCTGAAGGCTGGGTACGAAGATGCGCCGCGTTTGGCGGATATCATGGGCGAACTTCCCGAGTGCATACGGGCGCCCATGGCAGCCACCCAGATCAGGATCAGGATATTCGCCGGCGAGGAAATCGCCTTCGGCCCCGGCAAGGCGGACCTGCTGGATGCGATCGCGCAGGCCGGCTCGATCAGCGGCGGCGCGCGCAAGCTCGGCATGTCCTACCGGCGCGCCTGGCAGCTGGTCGACACCATGAACCGCTGCTTCCGGCAGCCGCTGGTGGTCGCCGCAACCGGAGGGGAAAAAGGCGGCGGCGCCCAGTTGACCGATTTCGGCCGCCGGATGCTCGCGCAGTACCGCGGCATTGAAGGCATCGCCGCCGCGTCGATCCGTGCCGGATCCCGCAAGCTGATGCGCGAATTGTGCAAGCCGAAGGCACGGCACCCATAAAAAAGCCAGCCCGGCTTGCGTCGGGCTGGCCGTTGATCCGGGGGGCTGCGGCCCGGTGCGCCGCTAGAACTCGTACTGGATCTGCACGCGGTTGTAGATGAAGTAATTGCTCTTGCCGGGGTTCAAGCCCTTGGACGAGCTTTCGGTGATGGCGTCCTCGAAGCGGTTGCGCACCGAAAAGCCCTTGAACCGGCCACCGGGATAGTAGGCGATGTCGAAGTACGCGTTGTTGCTGTTGCCGTAGGCGTAGGAGTAGTAGCGGGCGAACGCCGCCACCAGCACCAGCTGCTTGTTCAGCAGCTTTTCGCTGTACTTCACCTTCCAGGCGTGGCCCGGCCCCGTGTCGACCATGCCGCGGATCATGGAGGAGGTATCCAGCGGGTCGGTGGTGTAGCCGATAGTATAGGGCGAGATCAGCGCGCCGTTGCCTACCGTGCCGGGATGATCCGAGATAGCCGTGTAGCTGAACATGAGCTGCCCGTAGGGCGAGTCCAGGCCGGCCTTGGCGCCGTAGGTGAGGTTGTCCACGCCGCTGCCCTTGACCGTGTTCACCGGCTGGCCGTTGAGCAGCGAGTCGCCCTTCCATTGCCGCAGGAACTGGTCGCCGATGAACGGATCGAAGCCGGTGCCGGTCTTCAGGGTGTACACGGTGTCGTTGTAGATGGTGCTGGCGAACTGCTCGTAGTTGTAATACCACAGGCCGACCTTGAGGCCGTGGTCGGCGTAGGTGGCGCCGAAGGCCAGCGCGCCCTGGGTGTCGGCGGTGGTGAGCTTGGTGCCGGTGCCGCCGCGCAGGTCGTCGCCGCCGTAGGTGGCGGCGTAATACAAATTATTCTGGAAATAATCGTTGGAGGTGCGGCTCTTCCAGCGGGTGAGGCGCAGGCCGATCAGGTGCACATGGCTGATCGGGGTGACGTCGGCGTAAATGCCCTGATACGTGGCCGGCAGCAGGCGCGAGTCGGATTCGTTGATCCAGGGCGTGTTGAAGGTCTGGTCGCCCACCTTCACCAGCAGCCAGGGGTTCTTGTACTGCAGGTAGGCCTGGCCCAGCGCGGTGATGGAGGTGCGCGTGCCGGCCAGGGTGGAATCCAGGTGGGCGAAGTTGTCGTTGCTGTTGTTGAGCCCCAGCGAATGGGCGGTCATGAAGCCCACCCCCACCGCGAAGCCGCCCAGGAACGGCGCGCTCAGCGCATCGAAGCGCCCACCGACCGAAAAGGCGCTCTGGCTGGGCTGCGCGCTCTGCGTGTTGTGGCTGTAAATGCGGTTGAAGTCGTACGCGCGCACGTTGCCGCTGAAGGTGCTCTGCTTGAGGAAGTCCACCAGGGTATCGGACGCACCGGCCTGCGTACTGGCCAGCCCCAGGGCTAGCACCGCCAGGGCCTTGCAACACTCCACTTTCTTCATAACTACTCCTTGCTCGTCGATTAGTCAGATGCGCAACGCAGTGCCCGACGGCCACCGCTCATGATTTGCCAGCCGCCGTATGCGCCATGCGCGTTGCGCAAGCCGCCTTCGGGGGCTTGCACCGGCAGTCATCGGTGGGCCGCCGGCCGCTTGGCAGCGGCCATCCGTCCAGCGTCCGGACCAAACGCGATGAAGCTCAGCATCATTGCCGGACTGCGGAATGTTCTATGGATATGTCCGCAATGATGTGACGAATCGATGAAGCTTTTATGACATTACATTAGTTAACCGAAGCCCTCGCCTCGCCGCGCGCGGTACCTCGGTGTGCCCGATGGGCGGGGAAATTGCAAGTGAAGGTGCTGCCCACGCCAAGCTCGCTGTCGATCTGCAGCCTGGCCTCGTGGTGCTCCAGCGCATGCTTGACGATCGACAGCCCCAGTCCGGTGCCGCCGCTGGCGCGCGAGCGGCCGACGTCGACGCGGTAGAACCGCTCGGTGATCCGCGGCAGGTCCTTTTCGGCGATGCCGATGCCGGTGTCGGCCACGGAGAAGTGCGCGCCCTTGTCGTCGCCCCACCAGCGCACGCGCACGATGCCGCCGGGCGGCGTGTAGTGGATGGCGTTGGAGATGAGGTTGGTGAACACGCTTTGCAGCTCGCTTTCGCGCCCGAACACGCGCAGGTCCGGCTGCACCTCGAATTCGAACCGGTGGCTGCCCTTGGACATGGCCTTGGCCTCGTCCAGCAGGCGCTCCAGCATCTGCGGCACGTCCAGCAGGTCCTGGCGCGTGTGGATCACGTCGGATTCCAGCCGGGCGAGCTTGAGCAGGTCGTTGGTCAGCGCTTCCATGCGCGCCGCCTGGCTGCGCATTTCGGCCAGCGGCGCGTGCCAGGCGCGCAGCGCGGGATTGCGGCGCAATTCCGGCTCCAGCATGTCGAGGTAGCCGCACAGCACGGTCAGCGGCGTGCGCAGCTCGTGCGAGGCGTTGGCCACGAAATCGCGCCGCACCAGCTCCAGGCGCTTGAGCTCGGATACGTCGCGCACGATCAGCAGGCGCTGGCCGTTGCCGTAGGGAATGATGCGGAACGCCAGGGTGACCGCCGGGTTGAGCGGCGAGCCGGCTTCGACCTCGGAGGAATATTCGGCGCGCCCGAAGTACTCGGTGAACGCCGGGGCACGCACCAGGTTGGCCACGCGCAGGCCCAGGTCCTGCGGCAGCCGCAGGCCCAGCAGGGCCTGCGCGGCGGCGTTGAACCAGACGATTTCGCCGTTCGGCGCAAGCACCACCGCGCCGTCCGGCAAGGCTTCGGTGGAGGCCTGGAACTCGGCCAGGATCGCGGCCAGCTTCTTCTTGCGCTTGCGGTTGCGCTTCTGCAGGTCGAACAGGGCTTCGAACACGTCGCCCCAGACGCCGCGGCTGGTGGGCAGGCGGATCTGCTTGGGCCGTTCGAGCCAGGCGCGCAGCATGAACAGGTAGCGCAGGTGCAGCGACAGGCGCAGCAGCAGGCCCGCGCAGGCGCCGGCCCAGGCGTTGCCGAAGCGGTGGCCGGCATACGCACTTATCGCCACCCAGAAGGCCGCCCGGAGAACTTCGCGGCTCAGGGCGGCGGGCATGGTGTTGATTTTCGCTAAACCTTTTCGGAGAAGCGATATCCGGTGCCGCGCACGGTCTGGATCATGGCGTCGTACCCATGCGGCGCCAGCGCCTTGCGCAGGCGGCGGATATGCACGTCCACCGTCCGTTCCTCGACATAGACATTCTGGCCCCACACGCGGTCGAGCACCTGCTCGCGAGTGTAAACCCGTTCCGGGTGGCTGACGAAGAAATGCAGCAGCCGGTACTCGGTCGGCCCCAGCCGCACCGGCTCGCCCTTGGCCGTCACCCGCTGGCTGGCCGCATCCACCTGCAGACCGGCGACGGCGAGTTGCTCCTGCTCGCCGCCCGGCAGGGTGCGCCGCAGCACCGCCTGGATGCGCGCCACCAGTTCCGGCAGCGAGAACGGCTTGGAAATGTAATCGTCGCAGCCGATGTTGAGGCCGCGCACGGTGTCCTCTTCCTCGGCCCGCGCCGTCACCATGATGATGGGGATGTCCTTGGTGGTCGCCCCGGATTTCAATTCCCGCGTGAACTCCAGGCCGGAGGTGCCCGGCATCATCCAGTCCATCAGGATCAGGTCCGGCACCGCCTCGGCGATCCGCAACCGCGCGTCCTGCGCATCCTTGGCCAGAATCACGCGGAATTCCGCCCTTTCCAGGGCAAAACGCAGCATATCCCTGATCGGCGCCTCGTCCTCCACCACCAAAATTCGCTTGTTTTGCATGCCCATCTAATGATTTAACGCCATAAATCAGCGTATAAGCAAGACGTTACAGGCATTTGACAAGCGCCGATCCAGACTCCGGCGCCGCAGCCGCGGTTGCGGCGCCGGATCGATCACGAAAATTGCGATTTTTGGACGTTATCTTTTTACATTCGCCGCAGCACAATGCTGCCGGCCGAATAGCCGGCGCCGAACGCGCACAACACGCCGACGTCGCCGGCGGCGAGGTCTTCGTGGTACTTGTGGAAGGCGATCACCGAGCCCGCCGAGCTGGTGTTGGCGTACTCGTCGAGGATCACCGGCGCATCCTGCAGCGACGGCTCGTGGCCGAGCACGCGCCGCGCGATCAGCTGGTTCATGCTCAGGTTGGCCTGGTGCAGCCAGAAGCGCCGCACCGCGGCCGGCGCAATGCCGAGCTCGCCCAGGTGCGCCAGCAGCAGCTCCGACACCAGCGGCACCACTTCCTTGAATACCTTGCGGCCTTCCTGGTGGAACAGGATGTCGTCCCAGGTGCGGGCCGGCTGCTCGGACGCGTTCAGGAAGCCGAAGTTGTTGCGGATGTTGTTGGAGAACTGCGTCGCGAGGCGGGTGCCGAGCACTTCGAAGCGCGGCGCCGAGGCGGAGGCCGCGTCGGCAGGCTCGACCAGCAAGGCGGTGGCGGCGTCGCCGAAGATGAAATGGCAGTCGCGGTTGCGGAAGTTGAGGTGCCCCGTGCAGATCTCCGGGCTCACCACCAGGGCCGCTCGCGCCGAGCCGCGCGCCACCGCGTCCACCGCCGCCTGCACGCCGAAGGCCGCCGAGGCGCAGGCCACGTTCATGTCGTAGCCGAAGCCGCGCGCGCCGAGAAAGTGCTGCAGCTCCACCGCCATCGCCGGGTAGGGCCGCTGCATGTTCGAGCAGGCCACGAACACGGCGTCGACGTCGGCGCCCTGCCGGCCGGCGCGCTCCAGCGCCTGCCGCGCCGCCGCCAGCCCCATTTCCACCATCAGCGAAGGCTCGTCGTCGCCGCGCCGGCGGATGCGCGGCCGCATCACCGCCGGATCGAGCACCCCGGCCTTGTCGACGGTGTAGCGCGCCTTGATGCCGGACGCCTTGAAGATGAAGTCGCCGCTCGACGCTTGCAGCGCCTGCACGCTGCCCTGCCCGATCGCTTCGGCATGCTCGCGGTTGAAATCCTCCACGTAGCGGTTGAAGGCAACCACCAGCTCGTCGTTGGAAATCGACTGCGCCGGCGTGAACAGGCCGCTGCCGCTGATGCATACCTGCGTCATTGATTGGCAACCTCGAATCAAACGGCGATTTTAGCCCTCTGACCGCATGCCGGCTAATGGCCAGCCGGCGCCGACCATGGCATCCTCGATGCAGCGTTCCACCGCCGGCTCGCCGCGGAACGTCAGGTGCCCGCCCGGGTACCACACCGCCTCGCGCTGCCAGTGCCGCATCAGGTTCACCGGCTGGTCCGGCGGCACCACGCGGTCGGCGCTGCCGGCGAAGATGTGCAGCCGCTCGGGCGCCGGCTTCGGCGGCAAGGCCAGCGGCGACACCACCTTGAGCAGGTTCCGGTAGCGCCCGCTGTCCAGGCCGCGCGCGGCGAAGAAGGCCCGCAGCGGCGGCGGCACGTGCTGCCACAGCAGGGGCACGAAATCGGACACCGGAATGCCGGCGACGACGAACTCCAGGCCGTCTTCGTGCGCAGCGAGCAGGCTGGCGTTGTAGCCGCCCAGGCTGTAGCCGAGCACGCCGATGCGCGCCTGCGGCTCCTGCGCGCGGATCCAGGCGACGTGCCGGCGCAGGTCCCACAGCGCCTGCGTCTGCGCGTGCAGCAGGTCCAGCAGGTCGCCGTCCAGGTAGAGGTCGCCGCTCATGCGGCCGGCCCGGCGCGGGCCGTGCAGCGGCAGCAGCGGCATCAGCAGGTTCAGGCCGTACTTTTGGTGCAGCAGCGCCGGTTCGAACAGGCGGAAGTCGATCCAGGGGTAGCCCATGCGGTAGCCGTGGATGCACAGCAGCCACGGCCGGCCGGGCGCATCGTGGCGGTGCAGCCAGGCGCTGCAGTCGCGGTTGCGCGCGTGCGCGCCCCAGCGCTCGCCGCCCGGCAAGCCGCCGCGCGGCGCGAACTCGCTGGCAAAGCGCAGCTGCTGGTAGTCCACCCCCGCCGTCCGGCGCGCAATGGTCGTGACCTGGGCCGGTGCGGCCGGCGCCAGGTGGAATGCCGCCGGATCGTCGAGCCAGCCGTTGGTGTGCAGCGCCTGCTCCAGCGCCTCGGCCTCGCGGCACAGCCGCTCGGCCAGTTCGCCGCCGGGGAAACGCGCCACCCCGACGAAAAAGCCGAGCAGCGCTTCGTCCACCGCGCTCTTGGCGTAGACCCGCAGCTCCTGCGGCGGCACCGGTGCGCCGGCGACTTGTGGCGCGGCGCGCAAGGCGGCACGGCCGGCGAACACGAAAATCGCCGCCGACACGGCGGCGGCCAGCAGCGCATCGCCGGCGTTGCCGCCCAGCGCCGCCAGCAGGCCCAGCGGCACGCCCAGGAATCCGCCCAGGGCGAGGTAATGGGTCTGCTTGACCTCGCCGGGCCAGAGGAACAGGGACACACCGCCGGCAATCATCAGGCAGCCCGGCACCAGCGCGCACAGCAGCCACCACAGGCCATGACCGGCCAGCAGCCACCACAGGCCCGCGGCGACCGGAATCAGGCACAGCGGATCGCGGTAGCGGGGAATCGCGGATTCGCTTTCGGCATCGGTGGTCATGTGTGCGGGGCCGGCGGGTGTCCTAGCCGTTCTTGAGGTGCGCAAGCACTTCCACGAACAGCACCGGCAGGGACAATGCCAGCACGGCCTGGCTTGCCCACATCCAGCGGCGGCGCCTGGCCAGCCCATAGCTCGCCAAGCCCGCGACGGCGGTCAGCAACACCGCGCAAACCGCGACCGCGCCGACGTTCGGCAGGGCGCGGCCGATGCTGGGCAGCGCATCGCGGTTGTACCACATGGCCAGGAATACGTAGGCCATCACCACGCTCACCGCGGCGCCGAGTGCGGCCAGGGCCAGGTTCAGATAAAGCAGGTATTTCAAGATTGGCCCCCTTTGGCGCGCCGCCGCACCGCGCCGCCGACGGTGCGCAGCAGCGGCAACAGCTCGCGCGCGATCTTCGGCTGCGCCAGGCTGGCGCGCACCAGCATGGCGGTGAAGGCGTGCAGGATGCGGTCGCGGTTGCTGAGCACGCTGTCGACCATCGGCACGCGCTTGTCCTGCATCACGTTGAGCGTGTCGCCGGGCCCGTCGCCGAAGCGGAAGCGCACGCTCAGACGCACCTCCACGGGCTCGCGATCACGCCGCCGACGAGCATTGGCTAAGATGCCGACGGACGTGCCCTTGGCTTTTTTCATCTGTTGGAGATACTGCGCATGTGCTTCAGTCCGCGAACGACCGCAGGGCAATGAGTACCCGAGGGAGGGCTCCAGAGCAATGACCGCTCATGATCGGCTGGTGTGCTTTGCACATGGCAAAGAGAGCGGTCCCTGGGGTATCAAGATCGCCTACCTGGCCGAGCTGGCGCGCAAGCGCGGATTCGAGGTCATCAGCCCGGATTATAGTCACACGCACGACCCCCGGGCGCGTGTCGCCCAGCTGCTGCAGCTCGCGCCGCAGGCCGCGACCCTGGTGCTGGCGGGCTCCAGCATGGGCGGCTACGTCTCGGCGATGGCCTGCGCGGCCTTGCAGCCGCGCGCCTTGTTCCTGGTTGCACCGGCCCTGTATTTCCCCGGCTTCGACGAGGAGCCCGCTGCGATTCCGGCGCTGACCGCCGTGGTTCACGGTTGGCACGACGAGATCGTCCCGGTGGAACGCGCGATCCGATTCGCGCGGCGCCACCGTGCCGCGCTGCACGTGCTGGATTCGGCGCACACGCTCAACGACCAGCTGCCCGCCCTGGGACTGCTGTTCGAAGACCTGCTGCAGCGGGCCGTGCAGGCGCCATGAGCCAGGGAGGGGCGCGCAGCCATCGCCAGCAGTGGGAAGCGGCCTACCGCGCCTGCCATTACCTGGTGCTGCTGGATGGGCATGCGCTCATCCTGCGGCCCGGCATCGCCGATCCGCTCGCGGACCGGCGCCTGGCGCAGGAAGCCGGCGTTGCGCGCGCATGGGCCGTGCTGACGCCGTGCAATCCCGGCTCCGCACCGCTCGACGCCGCCGCCAACGCCGAACGCCTCGAGCGCCTGCGCAACGCGCTCGCGCAAGCCGGGCTGAACTGCCGCCACAGCCTCAACCGGGATCCGGCCGGACGGTGGCCCGACGAACCGGGCTTCCTGGTTTGCGACCCGCCGGCCGGGCTGGTGGACGGCCTGGCACGCGCCTTCGGCCAGAACGCCTACCTCGCCGGCGGTCCGGGTACGGCACCCGCGCTGGTCTGGCTCGCCGGGTGCGATGCCGGGTAGACGCGACCGGCACGCTGGCATAATGCACCCGCCGGCCGGCGATTCCCGGCACGGCGCACGACACAATCCGATAACAGCGGGCAAGGAGGATGAGCATGGCCACGACATATCCAGGCGGCTGCTTCTGCGGGGCGGTTCAGTTCAACGTAACCGGGGAGCCGGTCGGCATGGGCTATTGCCACTGCGAATCGTGCCGCCGCTGGTCCGCCGGCCCGGTCAACGCCTTCACCCTGTGGAAGCCGGAAGCGGTGAAGATCACCAAGGGCGCCGACAACATCGGCACCTACCACAAGACCGAGAACAGCTACCGCAAGTGGTGCAAGACCTGCGGCGGCCACATCTTCACCGATCATCCCGGCATGGGCCTGATCGACGTCTACGCCGCGGTGATCCCCGGCCTGCCGTTCAAGCCCGGGGTGCACGTGCATTACCAGGAGACCGTCCTGCACATCAAGGACGGCGTGCCCAAGATGAAGGACGTGCCGAAGGAAATGGGCGGATCGGGCGCGGTGCTGCCGGATTGACAGGTTGCTGGAAAAGGCGTGACTTTTCTACGCTCCCGAAGATCGAGCACTTGCGTGCTCGATCTTCGTTGGCACCTCCATGCGCCAAACGCAGGCTGCAGATTAGCGGGGTA